>JAYUOQ010000156.1:0-4495 GCA_043760685.1 Armatimonadota bacterium
TACAGCCGCAGGATCACACGATGATGTTTGTCGGTTGGTCTCATGCGAGTCCGACGGCCATGAACGCGGCAGCCCGGGCGCGTGATTTGTCGATGTTTGCGTGGTCGATGCGGAGGTTGAGGTTGCGCCAAGTTTCCGACAACATTTACCCCTGATGCGACAAGGATCATTTTTCGAATGACCGTTCGAGGCGAGGTTAATCCAAGCTACGTTTACGTTTTTCCAATTCGAACATCAGTTGATCCAAACCCAGTTGGTGACGGACCAATTCCAACTCTTCAGTTTCCGACTGCCAACGGCTTTGTGCAAGGCAATGTTGAATTCTTTGTGCTTTGGACACCGGACACCCAGCAGTACACGTTGTATAAATTCCGAGACAGCTCTCTCGTTTTTTACGATCAAATCGGAGCGCCAATTAATACCGTTGATGTGACCACTGGCTCTCGGACTCTTGGGTTCGAGCTTTCCGTGAACCAATTGGCCGACACTCCCGCATTGGCAAGTCAGATTCAGGTCATTCAGGCCAATTTCTTGACCATGAATAAGAAGTTGGACCAAGGAAGCGGTAGCACTCGCCTGATCGATTGCTTGGGAAATACAAACCTTCAAACTGAGTTCAACGAGCCGGTAAAGATTCCGCTGCCAACCACGGGAATCTATGACAATGTCCGATTTAACTTTATCGAGCCGCTCAATGCCGATTGTCAGGACCCCGATCTTGATATCGAAGATTGGTCGATTGAGGTTCGCCGACAGTGAGGGTGCTTGTCCTAGGTGCCACTGGCATGTTAGGACGCGATCTGGTAAAAGTTCTCACGGATAGAAATCATTCCGTTACTGCATTTTCATCGAAAGACCTAGATCTGACTAATCATCGCTCAGTCCAGGAAAGTCCGGCCCTCAGTAAGAAAAGAAACGATTGGGTTATCAACTGTGCAGCTTATACGGCGGTTGACAAAGCCGAGGAAGAACCAGAATTAGCTTGGGACATTAATGAAGAAGGGGCTTTGAATTTGGCAGAGCGGCTTGAAAATGGACCTCGCTTGCTTCACATTTCAACAGACTTTGTTTTTGACGGGACCAAGGGCGAACCTTACGTGGAAACCGACGAAACTAATCCGCTTGGAACATATGGTCAAACAAAACTTGGAGGTGAAAGGTACATCGAAGCAATGACCCAAGACGCAGTAATCTTTCGGACATCTTGGTTGTATGGCGTGTACGGCAAGAATTTTCCGACAACAATCATCAAGGCTCACGAGGCAGGAAAGGCATTGCGCGTAGTCAATGACCAGATCGGTTGCCCGACGTATACCGTTGACTTAGCATTGGCATGCGCCGAGGCAATTGAAACAGGTTTGGCAAGTGGAATCTATCATGCGGTCGGAAATGAACCAATGTCTTGGCACCAATTCGCTGAGAAAACATTGGCCGTGTGGACTGGCGAGAAGGTTTCAATAGAAGGCATTCCGACCAGCGAGTATCCAACTCTTGCCAAGCGACCTTCGTACAGTGTTCTCGATACTAGAAAGCTCACGGAAGCGGGAATTTCACCTTGGAGAGACACCTCGAAATGCCTCCAAGAATTCTGCGACAGACTCGAAAACGACTAGATGCAGCCAAAATCAACCGTGTTTGTGCTTGTTTTTGCAAGCACGTTTGGCTTTGGCACATCTTCTGCATCTACTTGATCCCATAGGCAGGACGCCTTAAAAGGAATTTTCAATATGTTACGATGGATCGTTTCTCTCACCACACTTGTCGCCGTTTCTTCCGTTTTTGCCCAAGGCACCTTTCTCAATTCAGAAACCAGTTCAAAGAAGAGCTCATTCTGCGACACTACCCCACCAAAGTGTGATCCGGCACCATACAAGTGCGACACGACGCCTCCAAACTGCAATCCAAAGCCACCTACTACCCAGTGCGTTCCTGAGCCAACTTCAGTAGCGGCTCTCGCAGTCGGCGGATTTGGACTCCTTGTTCGACGAAAGAAGAAGAATAACGCCTAAGTTTAGGCAAACCTGGATTTCTCAAGTGAAGCGGTTCTATCGAAGTGATAGAACCGCTTTATTCATTTGTGGTGGGTCGCTTAAGGCAACCTTCGCTTCAGTAATACGGCCCCTACCATTGCCATGAAATTGCCTACAGTACTGACAGCCTCCCAACCTTGAGCGCCAAGTTGGTTCAATTCAATCATTCCCTTCTCGGTATATGGATCAACTCCACGAAGCCAACGATATTCCCACTTATCCATTCAGCGATATTACCGTAGCTGAATCACTTGTTCGCTGAAAGCCGATGCCTGAAGCCGGAAAGCTAATCTAAGGTATCCTTTTAGGTTCAAAATGACCTTTAAACAACGAACTCATAACTGTGGTGACATTCGACTTTCGCACAAAGATAGCGAAGTCGTCTTGAATGGCTGGATCCATCGAGTTCGTGATTTGGGTGGCCTTTGGTTCGCTGACGTTCGAGACCGAACTGGTTTGGTTCAAATATTCCTTGATCCAGAGAACTTTCCAAATCGGTCTGAAATCAGAAACGAATGTGTTGTTGAGTTCACGGGAATCGTCGCTGAACGAACGGACAAAAACAAGAACCCTGATTCACCGACGGGTGACATTGAGATCATCGTCTCCGACTACCAAATTCTATCGGCTTCCAAGCCGCTCCCTTTTCCGGTGAGTGATGAAGCACAAATGGAATCCGTAAGTGAAGACTTACGAATTAAACACCGGTACCTCGACCTCCGTAGAGCGTCGATGTATCGAGGACTCGCTATTCGTGCGGCGGTAAACAAGCAAATTCGTGAATTCCTTCATGGACAAACGTTTTTGGAAGTCGAAACTCCGATTATCACAAAATCCACGCCGGAGGGAGCTAGGGACTATCTGATTCCCTATCGACAAACTCCTGGCCTTTGGTACGCCTTGCCCCAGTCACCTCAGCAATATAAGCAAATGCTGATGGTTGCCGGAGTTGAACGCTACTATCAAATCGCTCGATGCTTCCGGGACGAGTCGAGCCGTGCTGACCGACAACCAGAATTCACTCAGCTTGACCTCGAAATGTCGTTTGTTGTCGAGGAAGACATCCTTGCTTTGAACGAAGAAATGGTTCGAAAAGTTGTCAATGGAGTAATCAATGAATTCGGGTTAGACAAGGAACCGGTTCAAGACTTCCCTAGAATGACCTATGCCGAAGCTATGGAAAGATACGGTTGTGACAAGCCGGATATTCGATTCGGTCTAGAGCTGTTTGACGCTACCGAAGCTGTCACCGGATGTGAGTTTGGCGTATTTAGCAGCACGATCGAGGCCGAAGGAAGAATTCGTGGCGTGAGATACCCGGGCGGATCTGGCTTGAGTCGAAAAGAGATTGGGATTGTCGAGGACTTCTGCAAGGAGTTCGGCGCAAAAGGAATGGCCTCGATGGCAATTGAAGCTGAGGGAGAAGGCGTTGACCTTGGTAACGGACTTAAAATTCGTAGCTCAATTGCTAAGTTCTTTACCGTTGATCAACTCAAGGCGGTTGTTTCGGCAGCACAGGCAGAAGCCGGCGACCTCCTTTGCTTCATCGCCGACGGCTACGAGGCTGGAAACAATATCTTGTATCGCCTTCGACTCGAAATTGGCAATCGATGCGGACTTCGTGACCCAAAAACTTTGGCCTACATGTGGGTACTCGACTTCCCTCTTTTTGAATGGGATGCCGATGGGCAAAGGTGGTCATCAACTCATCATCCATTTACGATGCCAAAGGTTGAAGACTTACACCTACTCGAAACTTCTCCTGGAAAAGTACGATCTCAGGCTTACGACTTGGTTTGTAATGGCAGTGAAGCGGGCGGGGGAAGCATTCGAATCAACCGACCGGATATTCAAGCTCAGATATTTACGTTACTCGGAATATCAGAGGCAACACAGCAAGAACGATTTGGTCACTTGCTCGAAGCATTTTCTTACGGTGCGCCACCGCACGGTGGAATTGCATGGGGGTTGGATCGGCTCGTGATGCTACTGACTGATACGGAAAATATTCGGGAAGTCATGGCGTTTCCAAAGACCGGACCGGGTCACGATCCTTTGATGAATGCACCAAGCCCTATTGATGCGCAACAATGGGCAGAATTAGGATTAAGATTAGGGTAATTCTCATATAATGATTAGGTGCTAGCCCTTCTATCCTGCATTTTCGTCCAGCATGTTGACAATGACATTGTCTATGCGACAACGGATTCAAAAAAGCTGACTTTGGACGCCTATCGTCCTGCACAACCCAACGGTAGAGTCTTCATCGCAATCCATGGTGGAGAGTTAGTCAAAGGTTCAAAGGGAGGCGAGACCGGTGAAATCTGTCGTTTTCTCTCGAAGCGAGGATTCGTCTGCTTCGACATCAATTATCGTCTTCAAAAAGATGTTAAGGGCGACATCAGTAAGGCACTCAGTGCCGCGGTCACCGATGCGATTGAGGCATTTAGGTGGGCGGAAGCGAA
>JAYUOQ010000157.1:0-12336 GCA_043760685.1 Armatimonadota bacterium
GCCAGCGGCAAAAAGGCGATTCACACCGTCCGTGGTTTTGGATATCGATTCGGATTTGAAGACTGAAAAATAAACATATCCCATCAACATTAGGTACAAACCACCAAGTAATACAAAAATCAGAGAATCACGAAGAATGCAAAATTTTCATGAATATGTTGTAATATTGATCAAGAGGCTAAATATCATAGCTGAAACAGAAAAGTAATATGAAATCAAATCAAGAAAAAGGAAAGCTATCATTTGTGCAACGGACATCAAGAATTATAGCGCGCATGACTTGTGTTTTCGGTGTCTGTGTTATGGCACAGACAGCCTTGTCGAAGCCTAGCGTTTCAAAGCGGACATACACTTGGACAAAGGATCATACAACACTGTCAACCCTCAATGTCTATGGTCCAGATGGATTTGGAGCCGCCAATAATTCGAATACATCTGGATGGATCACCGTAAATCCAACAGTAAATCTAAGCGTAATTGCGCACTATGATGTGACTGGGTCAGATGAAGCACTGTCTTGGACTGCAAAATTTGCAACAAAGGAACTTTATACCTATACTTACACGAAACCAATAACATCGTTCTTCCTGGGAGCACACAAACAGGTTTCGTATAAAATCTATTATGTGGCAGAGCGTGGTGATGAACAGTGGAACGGTGTGCAAGTTAGTGGTGGAGTTACGACCTACAAGACAGAAACTAGAAATAGAGACTACTATGTATCCGGTGCAGAGTGGGAAATTGTGATTACGGACGCGCCTGGCGGAGCTGGATAGTATTATGTTATTACTTCCATTCATCCTATTTCAAGGAAAAAATGAAGCTACTGAAGAAGTACTTATTATTCCCCAAGTAAGAAAACTCTCAGAATTTGAAGAGTCGTTTGTCGCTGGGTCATTTGAAAAAAATAAACTTTTAAAGTTGGAAAAATTGGAATTTCCAGGCGGCATCGCCTACATTTCAATGCCTGAGGGAGAAGCAAACGTTGTGCAGCGCAGAAAAAAACTGCTTGAAGGATTATCAAAACAAGTTGGAATGGATGGTAGCCTTGACTTTTCCAAATTAGATGAGAATTCGAAGGATGACGTCATAATGGGCGTACTCGGTGCAAAAAGAAAAAATAAAAATGCAAATATCCCAATAAAACTAGATGCGATTTATCGATATCAGTTTGAAGTCAAAGGGCAGTTAATTGAGTTGCAGAGCGGCAAGCCATGGACTGAAGGTTCGAGCTCAAAGCAAGGACTATACGAGATGTCGGACTTAATTGAAATTCCCACCAATATTGTGAATATCTCAGGTAAAGACTTTAAAATTGGCCAGGTCGCCCATGATGGGATACAGATAGTTTTTCAGCCAAATTTGCATAGGGATTTGCTTCGCAAGGTTGCTATGCAACTGGAAATTCAAAAAGCTTATTTGGTGTACAAGACAGATGAATATAAAAAGAACGGTGAAATACTTGATGAACTATTTTCCAAGTTTGTTTCCGCAGATGCAACCATGATGGTGGATGGAAAGGCAGTGCCGGAGGCAATTGTTAATCAACTTGCAGCAGAGTTAATGCGAAAGTTTCCAGGCGACTTTCAAGATATTGATTCTGCTCGAGCTTCCGCGCTTAAGAGTCGCTGTTTTGGTGGTGATCGTGAGATTGATCTTTGCTCGAGGTACCTACTAAATGGCACTGGGGTCACCGCAAGATATAAGCTGCTCTATAGACCATTTAATCCATAGAAAATATAACGGTTGCACTATGTAGTATTGAGGTTCCGTCGTGGCCCATGTCAGGTTTAACCTTGGTGCTACGTTTTGCTTTATTATTTTTCTATGTTATGTTCTCCTAAAGCGGTGGTTTCTTTTAGTCTTAAGAAAAATGTAACTCAAGTGACTACGATATTAATATTGATGATTTTAAGTGATTGGCTGAGCCAAAGTTATCTTGGAAATTTTGAATATGTTGTATAATAGATTATGTACCCGCATTAGTGATTGGGTATTGGGTGAGACTATGAAATCTAGTAAAGATAATAATGTAGTATTGTGTCGTTTGTCACTATTAGTTGGCGTTTGTGTGCTGGCACAATTTTCATTGGCCGGAGCAGATGTTCCGAAAAGATCAATTACCTGGACAAAAGATCATACAACTTTGGCAAACCATAATGTTTATGGGTCTAGTTCTTTTGGGGCCGCAAATAATTCCGAAACTACGGCATTAATTACTGTTAGTCCCGCAATCAATTTGAGTGTGCTTGCTCATTACGATGTTACAGGTTCGACTGCGACCCCATCTTGGACCTCGAAATTTGATAGTTTGCAGACATTCACTTATTCGTATGTTCTGCCGGTGACTTCGTTTTATTTAGGGGCACACAAGCAGGTTGCAATTAGGATTGTCTATGTGGCCGAGCAGGGAGACGAAAAGTGGAATGGAGTGGAAGTTTTTGGAAATGTAACTACTTATCCAACCGCGACCAGAAATCGAGATTACTATGTGTCAGGTGCCGAGTTGGAGATAACGCTCAGTGATACCCCTGGAGGAGCAGGTTAACCTTATCGTTTGAAGCTTATCGTCTATTCGTATTTGTTTTTAATATTCTGACAGTGATGAGATTAAGGATTCCCTTCGTTAGGTTAACTTTGTCATATCGGTAGTATGGTTTAATTTTTTGAAGGGAACGTATAGAGTTCTACAACTTGATCCTAAGTTGAATGGTTCTGTTGCATTTGCCGTGCAAGGGATGAATCGGAAGTGCTTCAGTGTTGGGTAGGACTCCTTAAGTTTGGCAATCAATTATTAATAAAAACAATATGATCTGTATAGATGTGTGGGAAATTCAAGTCTAAGTTTGATTGATTTCATTTTGCTGTCGATTCAGTGCAGAGCATGCTTGTTGATTTCCAAATTCGTAAAGTTGGCAATAGTGGCTTTGTTGTGTGCCCAGTAGAACTATTTCTCTTAACTTATGCGATGAGGTGGAATGGTGCCAAGGTTATTGGACGCGGTCGATTTGGTCGACTCAATGTTAGATCGTTGAAGAAACTCGAAATGTCAAGTGTTGGAAATTGAATTACGTTAGTAAGGGCTCCGAAGCAGGCGTGAAGTTCCTCGGGGCTGAGCAGATAGTAATTCAATCTCCAAGACTTGATGTATGGTGACAAAGTTTTGAATGATTGGCAAATGGAGGTTTTGTTAACCAAGAAACATTGTAAAGTTGGCGCGGTAAGCTCCTAAACTGTCTTTCTCAAGTCCATGGTTTCAGCCAGAGAGAATGGCGAGAAGTTTGGCGCCATCTTATCTATTCGTTGAGGTATTGTCAATAGTGTTGGGAACCAAAACAAGCTAGGACGAATAACACCAAATATTCGCATTCTTCCAGTAAGTAACTTGAGAGGAGCTTTTAAGTTATACTTCTAGCCAGTGACATCCCTTCGTAAGTGGTTCGCTTTATTCTCTGTCTATTTGAAAGACGGTATTGCCTATCGTGTCAACGGCATCATTTGGATCCTGACCGACGCATTCACAATGTTCACGATGCCCTTGGTCTGGATGAGTGCCATGGGTTCCAATTCCATTGCCGGATTTGGAAAAGCCGACATCGTAAAGTATTACCTTGCTATGCTGATGGTCAGTGGATTTGTGGTCTGCCACTTTATGTGGGAACTCTCAGTCGAAATCAAAGATGGTCAGTTTGCCTCTCAACTAGTTCGACCAATTTCGGTCTACCAGGTCTACTTCTTTCGGAATCTGTCGTGGCGAATAGTACGCATGAGCCTGTGCGTGCCATTCTTGCTTTTGTTTATGTGGTTCTATCGAGATACCTTGCAGGGAGTGACCTTCAATTGGAGTCCGTCATTCTGGCTCGCCCTTATCCTTGGACACTTGCTGAGCTTCACAACCGTCATGATGCTCGGCTTCATAGCCCTCTTTATCGAAGAAGCTATGGCGCTATTCGAGCTTTACTACTTCCCAATGCTCTTCTTGTCGGGTCAGGTCGTGCCAGTCGCTATGCTTCCCGCTTGGGCACAAACTCTCGCCAAGTATCTTCCGTTCTATTACACAACCAACCTTCCCGTTGACATCGGAATTGGGCGAGTTGCTGGCCACACAATTTGGACCGGAATGTTAATCCAATGCATGTACATTGGATTAACATTCGGTGTATCAAAAGTGCTTTGGTCAAAAGGACTCAAACAGTTTTCTGGCGTCGGGCTTTGATTACCTAGCGCAATTTTGACTGTTCTTTGACGGATGTAATGATCCGGGTCGGCATCAGTCGAATCCAGGGCTGAATCATCAGAATTGACAAGCAAACGAAGGCGAATCGCTTCCACCATATGACTATGAAGAGAGCATTTACCCTTATCGAACTCCTTGTCGTCATCGCGATTATCGCAATTCTGGCGGCAATCCTTTTCCCGGTATTTGCCCAGGCTAAGCTAGCGGCAAAGAAGACATCTAGTATCAGCAATATGAAGCAAATTGGGACCGGAGCCCAAATCTACTTGGGTGATTATGACGACGTTATTGTTCCTTTACGCCACTTTAATCCTTATGACCTAACTATTCCTTCTACGAACGGGTTCTACTTCTATCCAGTCCTGTTGCAGCCATACACCAAGAGTGTCGAGCTATTCCTTGATCCAAACGATCGGGCAGATGACCAGGCGATGCACTATTCGGGATGTCCGGCATTTGGGCGATTTGATAAAGCGGGCTGTGCGTATTGGTACCTCATGGGCGCCTATCCAAGCTATGGCTTCAATCGAAAATACCTAAATACCGCAACGTCTGGACCATACGGGGCGTTAGACTATTCAGGCGTTTCCGCTACAAGTCTTAATAACCCGGCTCAAACCGTAATGCTTGCAGAGGCCAGCGGCAAAGATGTAATTGCCCCGGGACAGCCAATTGTTCGGGCGGCAGTTGGGTATCACAGGATTGACGCTCCAAGCTTTTGGTTGCCAAAGGCATCAGCTGACCCCAATGCAATTGGTCTAGACGCTCGAACCCAAGGGCAATTGTGGGGGCGATACGACTCCAAAAAGGTGATCGTGAATTGGCTCGACAGTCATACTAAGGTTGTTGCTATCGACTCGTTGATTGGAGAAAGCACTTCCACCGAAACAAAAGACAAGTATTGGAACGGCTTGGGAAATTAGCATTTGAGGGGTGCAATCTGTCAAACTAAATAGGGTCTATGACCCATCAAAAAGTCCTGGTAATCGATTTCGGCGGACAATATTCTCAACTGATCGTCCGCCGTGTCCGAGAGCAAAACGTCTATTCGGAAATGGTGCCATGGACGGAAGCGTTTCAGAGAATTACCTCGGAAAAGCCAGCAGCCGTCATCCTAAGTGGTGGACCTAAGTCCGTATTTGAGTCTGATGCCCCAACTTTAGACTTTGCTTGTTTAGAAGGCATTCCAACCTTGGGCATTTGCTATGGCCAACAGCTAATGGCTCACAAGCTTGGCGGAACAGTGGAGAGTGCAGATCACAAAGAATATGGGCTGCGAACTTTAACCGCGCATCACGGATTGTCCAAAGCCATGTCCGATACCCAGGTCTGGATGTCACATGGTACACAGGTCACCAAAGTACCAGAAGGATTTGAAGTTACAGCGGAGACCGACAGTTGCCCAATTGCTGGAATGGAAGATGTTGCGCGAGGTTATTACGGCGTTCAATTCCATCCGGAAGTCACCCATACGCCGGACGGCAAAAAGATCCTCGAAGCCTTTCTTCTTGTGGCTGGTCTAACCGGTGACTGGAGTACCGAAAATTTCATCGACGAAGAGGTCAAAAAGATCCATGACACGGTTGGAGCTAACGAAACGGTGCTTTGCGCTGTGTCAGGTGGAGTTGACTCTTCGGTCATGGCAGCATTGCTCATCAAGGCAATTGGAACTCGAGCTATTTGCGTTTTTGTAGATCATGGTCTTTTGCGAAAAGGGGAAGCAGCTCAAGTCATCGAAACGTTTGGTTCTCATTTTGCTGGAAATTTGATTGCGTTTCATGAACACGAAAGGTTCTTTAGTGGCCTGAAGGGAATCAAAGACCCGGAAGCTAAAAGGAAGTCAATTGGTGCGAACTTTGTTCAAGTATTTGAAGACCACGCTAATGAACTAAAAGGATGTGACTGGTTAGCTCAGGGAACCCTTTATCCCGATGTAATTGAGTCCGGCTCATCAACAGCTGCAAAAATAAAGACCCATCATAACGTTGGCGGGCTCCCAGATTGGATGAGAATGAAACTCATCGAACCTTTAAGGTGGCTATTCAAAGACGAAGTCAGGGCAGTTGGTCGTGCACTTGGATTGCCAGAGGATATGGTTGATCGTGAGCCATTCCCAGGACCTGGACTTGGCGTAAGAATTCTAGGGGAAGTCACACCAGAGCGAGTTAAAATGGTGCAAGACGCCGACTGGATTTTCCGGTCCGAGTTAAAGTCTAGGGGCCTTAACGGAGGAATCTGGCAATCATATGCCGCCTTGCTGGACGTAAAAAGTGTCGGAGTCATGGGTGACGAAAGAACCTACGAACAGCCGATTGTCCTGCGAGCGGTGGAAAGCGAAGACGCTATGACTGCCCGAGCCGTAAATATTCCGTTTGACGTGCTTGAACTAGTTGCAAGTCGAATAGTCAACGAAGTTGAAGGTGTAAAACGAGTGTTTTACGACCTAACTAGTAAGCCTCCCTCAACCATTGAGCTTGAGTAGCGGTATCGTATGATGAAGGAATCAAAATGCCAATTCTGAATAAGGAGCAACCGTTTGATGGAATTGAAGTTCTCAAAGGATTAAGAGAATTCATCACGCTTGCGGCTCAGAATTACGGATCTACTGAGGCTGTCCGCCCGCCACATCGAGCAAAGTTCCATTGGCCACCTCATCCAGTAAGCTACGAGTATCATGTCCTTGGTAGCGATTGGTCAGGAGAAACGACCATGGTCGTGCACGATGAAAGTTTCCACGTTCGAGTAGCCAAGACTCATTTTGGAGTGTTTGGACGATGTGATGACCTCTGGAACGAGGCTCGCGGAGAAACCGAGCAGGAAATGATCTCCGAGTTAGCAAATGCGTCGGAGCCACTGTTCCAACGTCAATTTGCTATTTCAAAATCAATTGGTCATTCTGCACGATTTAAGGGAGACATCCGCGATCTTCCACCTCTCGACATCCTCAAGCTATTCTATTGCGAAGACAGAGATGTGGCAAATTCAGCTCACCTATTGGTCGAAGTCAGCAAGCACCGCACGTCCTATTTTCCCGCTCTTTGTCATATCCTCAAGGATCGAACCCATCCATGGCGACGAAGCGCCCAGTGGTGCGTATTAGACTTATTCGAGGACTTGCCTAGCTTTACCAAATCAGAACAAGACGAAGTTGAAGCGGTTGAAGCCATGAAATCCCTGCTAATGGATGCCGAAGATGACTATGCGAGAACAGTCTATAAAGCCGGCGTGGTGATGGGTGGGCACCTGCCTCATCGAAGAGGAAATATCGCGCTTCTACAATGTCTTGATTCTCCAAGTCTGGTTGGGAGAAGGTCGGCAATTCATGGACTGTTTCATGTGTGTGAATGGGTTCCAGAGCTAGCCGATGATGTCGTTCATAAACTTCGAGACCACGGAAAATCAGAACCTGATCCTCAACTCGCAATATTTTCATTTGCAATCGCTGAAGATATTCTCCGGAAAACAATTGATCATACCCCTGAGCCAGTATTCAGATTTGAAAAGTAATCGCTCTAAACGGTGAGGATTCTCGCACCATCTTCAATTGAGCATTCAAGTGCATCTCCCTGCTTTCCGGTCTTCTCTAAATAGCCTCCTAAGCAGATTTTAGAAAATTCGGAAACCGAACCTTTTTCTACGAGTGCAACACACGCTCCTCCAAATCCAGCCCCGGTCATTCTGGCTCCAACTACTCCGGGTGATACCCACGCGCTCTCAGCCATAGCGTCAAGTTCCAAACATGAAACTTCATAGTCGTCCCTCAACGAATCATGCGATCCTTTCATCAGCGCAAATATTCCGTTTCGATCGTCTGATCCAAGAACTTCTCGGAATTCCTGGCATCGATTATTCTCGGTTACTACATGCTTTGCTCGGCGATACACAACTTCATCAAGTCTCGATTTGTTGGCTTGAAGCATTGATAAGTCCGCGTCCCGCAACAGTTCAACTCCCATGCCCGAGGCCGCTATTTCGCACTGACTCCTGCGTTCATTGTATGCGGATGCCGTCAATGCCCTTGGCTTCTTCGTATCAAGCAACATTACGGCGTATTGATCGGAAACCGAAGTATATTCAAATTCGAGGGAACGTGTGTCAATGAAGACTGCATGGTTGGCTTTGCCGCAAGCCGATGCCATTTGGTCCATGATTCCACAGTTCACTCCAACGTATTGGTTCTCACATTTCTGACCGAGAAGTGCAAGTTCTGGGGGCGTAATTTCGAAGCCAACAAGTGCCTTCCAAACCATGCCAAAAGCCATTTCTATGGCGGCACTACTGCTAACTCCACTACTTGAAGGCAGGGTACTAAAAACCGCACACTCCAAGTTGGGCATGGGGCCAAACTTAGACCGAAGAGCCCAAGCCATTCCCGCCGGGTATTTCGCCCAACCCGAAGCATCGCCAGGTTCAGTGGATTCTGCGCAGAATGGCTTTGAGGTTCCCGCAACGCTAGAGATCATCCTTGTTTCGCCATCGATAACCCTGGCGGTAACCCAGAGTCCTTTGTCAATTGCCGCTGGCATCACAAAACCACCGTTATAATCGGTATGTTCGCCAATCAGATTAATTCGACCAGGTGCGAAGGAAATTGCTTTGGGTTTCATACCGAAATATTTTTGGTGCAGTTCTAATGCGAGTTCGGCAGACATAGTTCTAACTTGATACCCAATTACTAGGCAGTATTTCTGCTAAGTCTGTAACAGTTACCAGGTATTTCCGTGGTTCCTGGTGGAATCACTTGTTCGAGCGGTGTTGGGGTGAGAAATTCCATCAACCTGCGCCTCGCACCGCCACAACAATCCCAAGTAAAATGCAGGCAAGATGTCTGACATTTCAAAGCTTCACGATTGGCTATCTGCTCACGAGGACGACCTCATCAACACAACTCGCGAGATCTTGCAGTTTGACACGATTGAAGGTCCAGCCCAACCAAATGCGCCTTACGGTACCGGTAACCGAAAAGCTTTGGATTATATGCTCAATTTGTCTGAGAGTGTCGGAATGAAAACTACGGATCTCGAAGGTCACCTCGGCTATGCTGACTTCGGCCAAGGTGAACGCCTTGTCATGACCCTAGGTCACCTTGACGTCGTTCCTGTAGGTCCAGGCTGGAAGCATGAACCCTTCGGTGCCGAAATCGACAACGGTTACATCTACTCTCGGGGTGCCTGCGATGACAAAGGTCCAACAATTGCCTCTTTCTATGCAATGCGAGCGATCAAAGAGTGTTTCCCAGATCTCGATTGTCGGTTTAGAGTCGCGTTCGGATGTGATGAAGAAAGTGGTTTCGGGTGTGTTGAAAGATATGTCAAGACCGAGGAGGCACCGACTTATGGAATTGCACCTGACTCAGGATGGCCCTGCTATCACGGCGAGAAGGGAATTGGCGACCTGTTGGTCTCAGCCAGGGTGCCAACTGGTGAGTTTGAAGTTCTTGATTTTGCGGGTGGACAGCGACCAAACATTGTTATCGACTCTGCAACAGCGAAAGTAAAGGTTTCATCCGCTGCTCGTGGTGAAGTGGAAGTTAAGCTGACCGACAATTGGGACAAAAACGTGACTTTCTCGTGGTCAGGCGATGTTCTGAATATCCAAGCAACGGGAAAAGCCGCTCATGGTAGCACTCCCTTTTATGGCGACAGCGCGGCGGAGCGCATTGCCCGATTGCTGTTAGCGATTGCACCCCTAACTGAAAGAGAGTTTTTTGACCAATTGCTAACCGCATTTCATCCAAGTGGAACTGGACTTGGCATTCATGGCAGGGACGACGCCACCAGAGACTTGACTTGCAACATTGGGGTTGTCACTTTTTCAGATGGTGGTGTCCACCTTCTTGCCAATGTTCGCTATCCGGCAACATGGAAAGGCGAACAACTTCATGCTCTTTGCCAAAAACAAATGGACAAACTTGGAGACGCGTGGTCATTTATTGTTGAAAGGGATTCTGCGTCGCTGTACTTTCCGCTCGATCACCCATTGGTCCGAGTCATCGTTGAAGCTTATCGAGAACAAACGGGAGACATGACCGAACCGGCAACCATGGGCGGCGGAACCTATGCTCGTGCAGTGCCGAACACTATATCGGTTGGTACAGGATGGTTAGGCGACGGAGAAGCCCACCAAACTGATGAACGGATTGCGATTGAATCGCTCAAGAAAGCGTCGAGAATTTATGCCGCAATTCTCTATCGATTGGCGACAGTTTAGAGCCTGAATTCGATCCTTTCATTAGGTAGACTTTGAATCTGGTCGGAAGGGATTCCGACCAAAATTATTAAGCCATGGCAGCCGTAACTGAAGTCCAGACCGTCAACATTATCGTAAACGGCATTGAATTGGCGGTGCCAAAGGGCGAATTGGTTGTGGAATCAGTTAAACGAGCTGGCTTCGAGATCCCAATATTTTGTTATCATCCCCGCATGAAGCCAGTTGGCATGTGCCGCATGTGCCTCATTCTGACCGGCGCAAAGCAACCCGACGGAACGATTCGAATGTTTCCGAAACCAGCCGCCGCCTGTACCTTGCCGGTAAGCGAAGGTCTGGTAATTGACACTGAGTCCGATGCAGTCAAAAAAGACCGCAAAGGCGTTCTTGAATTCCTGCTTGTCAATCACCCACTAGACTGTCCGATCTGCGACCGAGGTGGCGAGTGCCCTCTCCAAAACAACACACTTTTCTACGGCCCAAGCACGAGCCGGTTTATAGAAATGAAACGGCATGCTCCAAAAGCGTTTCCTTTGAGCGATTATGTAACGCTTGACTTAGAGCGATGTATCCAGTGCGCTCGATGTGTCCGGTTTACTGAGGAAATCTCGGGTGATGCCCAACTTGGCTTCCGGTTCCGCGGTGCCGATATGCAGCCGATCACATTTAACGAGACGAAGTTCACATCCAAATTCAGTGGAAACGTGATCGAGATTTGTCCAGTTGGTGCTTTGACCAATCGCAAATACCGATTTCGAGCCCGCCCATGGGATCTTCAATCTAGCGAAGCAATTTGTACCCAGTGTTCCGCTGGATGTGCAATTTGGTTTGATCATCGAGGCGACAAATTCTCACGGATTAACGGCAGAACCAATGAAGCAATTAATGAGGAGTGGACCTGTGACAAAGGGAAGTTTGGTCATGGTCACTACAATGACGAAAAACGCCTCGACACTTCCTTTGTACGTGTCAATGACGAACTAATCAAGTCCGATTGGGCAGCTGCTGGCAACGAAGTGTTGCGAGAATTTGTTGATCGAGGAAATGAATCCGGTCTCATTTTGGGAAATGGCATTTCTAATGAAGGTGCTTGGAACGCGCTGAAATTTTTCCGAGACAAGGTTAAAACCGACAACATTGACCACAGATTTGAAGCCCACCTTGTCCCTGACCACGACTCGATTCCAACAAATGCTCTGATTCAAAGTTCGATTTCATCTTTTGAGGGCGCAAAGAGCATTTTCGTCTTTGGTACTTCACTTGCCGACGATTTACCAATGCTGTTCCTTCGGGTAAGGAAGGCCTGGTATCAAAACAAAGCCAAGGTCGTCGTGGCTCACGACAGTGAAACTGACGTTGATTCATTTGCACAAATTGTTTTGCGTTACAAGAAGGGAACTGCTGACGTTCTTGCCAATTGTTTGGAGCAAGCCGTCGCGGGTAACGGGTCATTGCTTGAGTCAGGAGCAGAAACGTGTCAAATTAATCTCGCTGACTTGAAGGAAGTGGTCGAATTGATTAAAGGCAGTCCTCTAATTACCTCGAGTAGCATTTTTGATGAAAAGAATGGTGGTGCTGCGGCAAAGAGCTTATTGGCTATCGCAAGTGCCACCGGTGGTTCATTCAACTGCTACGCCCGAGGAGCAAATGAGCGTGGACTCCAACTGATGGGTGCGATTCCAAATGACTCCGGTCTAAACACCCACCAAATGATCGAAGCGGCCGCAAACGGTCGATTAAAAGCACTTTGGCTGATCGATGTTGATCTCTTCCACGTTGGACTAGACAGAAGCTTAGTCATCAAGGCATTAGAAAATATTGAGTATTTGGTCGTACAAGGCTCCAGTCGCACAGAAACTTTCTACTATGCCAGCGTTGCGATCCCGATGGCC
>JAYUOQ010000158.1:0-4489 GCA_043760685.1 Armatimonadota bacterium
AAACATTCGCGCAACTTGCAACAAATTTGGGACGAACAATAAGATCGACAAAATCCTGAATCGTCACGGCATCGAGCACTTCGGTCGGGATATTGGCATTAATGTCATCAACCGCAACTTTTGCTCCTTGAATTAATATTTGCTCCCTTCGCGGATCATCTTTTCTTACAAAGTCTGAAATCTTCATGTGAAGGAACTTATGTAATTTTGGGACGGGAGTGCCGGGCAGAAAATTGGTAAAGTGTTTCCGCAATCGGGTTAAAATCTCGATGTAATTATTTAGAGGATTCGAATTATGATCCATTAAGTCTTTCCTTCGGCACGTTAGTCACGACGCGACTATTAGAGATGTTAGCAGGGACCTTCAGACAATTCAACCCGAAAGTTTTCCACAAAACGACAATAATCGGTGGCTCTTGCTCCTACAAATAATGTCTCTGACGAGAAGGATCTCGGGGTTTCCCGGGTGAACTGGTTTCTGCGAAAGTATCTGAGACGGTCCCTTCTATCTCCAACCCCGCTTCTGGCTGCTCCCCGTAGGTCTTCGAGGAGATGTCGAACCGATGCCGAATTTCAGCGAAACAGGTCCTGGGAACTACGTTCCTCCACTCCCAAATGTCGCTTCGCAATCAAATAAAGAGGGAGTGAGCAAAAACTAATCCCACCAAAAATACCAGACGTTAGCGCCCAAGATGGCGTTTGCCAGTGCCTCAGTCGATTCGGTACCTTGATCGACTGCGTCCGGGCAAAGGATGTACATTTCCATCGCAAGCTTCGCGGCAAGGGCCGGATCTACGACTGGTCGGTCTAACCAAAACTCGATGACGTCGCCCGAGATGACCGCCGGAATGGCGCCATACCGCTCGAACCAATCCTTAAAGACGGCGGTTAGCTCGTGATCATAAGGCACATCATTCCAACCGCCAAACGCGTAATAGGCGAACACCTTCCACGGCTCTGAACAAGGAATTTCCGCTAGGTAAACACTCTTGCCTGATTCGACATCCGTAAGGGCGTTAATGGGATTCTTTGCCTTTATGAGCTTAGTGGAATCGGGCTCTTGGCGAGCGTGGGCATATTCTTCGTCTTCCTCTTCGTCCTCGTCGAGTCCAAGACTCTCGTGACGGTCGGCATAAAACTCCTTGAGGTTGATTTCTGCGGCTTGACTAAGAATCTCGGAAGGGTGACCGTCCTCAGCATCCTCTCTCATTTCGCTATGGTCCGCCGGGTCGATTAGGATCACTATGGAACCGGTGGCTGTGCGCCTTCGCTTTTGCCATTCGGCTTGGGTGTATTCCGGCTTGACCGCGAATAAGGTGATCGTTCCTCCGCGAACGTTAATGATTTCAGAAGGCGCGCTCTGCTCCTCTTTGCTAAAGAATTTTCTTAACCAGTTCAAGATTTGTGGAGAATACCGATTTCAGGATGGAATTCGTTTGTGGACTTTTTGAATGGTGATCGGATTGATATTTTCACCGAAACAGGTTTCGGAGGCTTAAGGCTCGAACAGGTTCGAGCACTCCCAAGAAAAAGGCTCGCCAAGTTTCCTTGACGAGCCTCTTTTCGGTCAACGGCAAACCGCAAACTCTTAAACTGTCGCTCTTGTCCTTTGAATAACGCCTTCGATAAACGCGGCGTTGTTTGGCGTTCGCTTGATCAGTTTGATGAACTGTTCGGTTGCTTCGAGGGAGCTTTGTTCTTTTGCCATGAGTCGGCGAAGGTGAACAACGCCATCGTAGACATCCTTAGCGAACAGCAACTGCTCTTGCCGAGTTGAAGACCGTCGGACATCGATAGCTGGCCAAATTCGTCGTTCCGACAGTTCTCGGTCGAGGACGATTTCGGAGTTACCTGTTCCCTTGAGTTCTTCGAAGATCGATTCGTCCATTTTGGAACCAGTATCGACCAGAACCGATGCAACGATGGTGAGCGATCCACCCTCTTCGATGTTTCGCGCGGCACCAAAGAATCGGCGCGGTCGATACAGGGCACTCGGATCGAGACCACCGGTCAACGTTCGTCCCGATGGATTGATGGTTAAGTTCGAGGCTCGAGAAAGACGAGTCAAGGAGTCCAAAACGATGACAACGTCGCGCCCAGTTTCGACCATTCGCTTGGCTTGTTCCATACAGAGTTCGGCAACCCTCATGTGGTTCTCAGCTGGCTCGTCAAAAGTTGACGAGATGACTTGACCACGGACGGATCGTCGCATGTCGGTAACTTCTTCCGGTCGTTCATCGACCAGAAGGACCATGAGCACAACTTCGGGATGATTGGTAGCAATCGCGTTGGCAATCGACTTCATCATCGTTGTCTTTCCGGCCTTTGGCGGCGAAACGATGAGGGCGCGTTGCCCCTTACCAATCGGCGAGATCAGGTCAACAATCCGGGTGGGAATATTGTCAGGCGTCGTTTCCATGCGCAGGACTTCATCCGGAAAGAGCGGAGTTAGCTCGTCGAAGTTCTTTCGCTTTTGGTTCATCATCTGGACCATCGAGATGTTATTGACCGACTCGACCCGCATCATTCCACGGTACTTTTCACCCTCTTTCGGTGGGCGAACCAATCCGAAAACAAGGTCGCCGCAGCGAAGGTTGTTTCGCTTGACGAGGGATTGAGAAACGTAAACGTCCTCGGGACCGGGCAAGTAGGTGTCCTTGCGCAGGAAGCCCCAGCCGTCGTTCATTAGCTCGAGAATGCCTTTGGAATAGATAGCATCTTTGTCGGCGTTAACGATCGGGAGAAGGTTCTCGATAACCTCATGCTTCACAACATCGGCAGAAACCTTGTGTTTCTTTGCCAACTTGAGAAGGTCCGCTGGCGCCATGGCGTCAAGCGATGAAAAGTCGTTATCCGGTAAGTTTTCAAGCTCAGCGGGAGAGTCACCCTTTGGGAGACCATCATTGGTACGAATACGTCTGCGACGGTTGTTGTTTTGGTTGTTATTACCTTGACTGTTACCGCCGCCTTGACCTTGGCGTTGTCTGAATGTCGGAGTCATAGACAGAATGTCCGTTAGAATTGCGTTTGGGATACTTCAAACCAAGAGAACCTATTCGTCTTGGTGAAAAACGGCTATGTACTGCAGATTGCGATACCGCTCGTCGAAGTCTAAACCGTATCCTACCACAAATTTGTTAGGAATTTGGAATCCTATATATTCACATTCCACATTTACGATCCTCGCATCAGGTTTTGAGAGCAAAGTGCAAATTTGGAGGGACTTTGGGTGGCGAGTGCCGAGGAGGTCTCTCAGGTGCGAAAGGGTGCGTCCGGTGTCGAGGATATCTTCTACGATGACGACATCACGGTTCTCGATGCTGCTATCGATGTCTTTTTTGATTTGGACGACGCCGGAACTGCTGGTGGCTCCGTGCCAACTGCTGACTTGCATGAATTCAAGTTGGCATTCGCGTCCGAGCTCCCAAAGGGTTCGGGAAAGGTCGCTGAGGAAGTGGACTGAGCCCTTGAGAATTCCGAGGAGAATGATCGGTTGACCAGAATCGGGAATGCTGCTGCTGATCCGCTCTGCGAGCTCACGAGTTTTGAGCTTAATATCGTTTTCCGAAATGAGTTCTTCGAGTCGCATTGGGTGGAATAAAGATACCCAGCTTCGCTGAGCGAAAGAAGCTCCTTCGTCTTCTTCCCCTTCTACCGCTCCCCTCGCTTTCGCCGCTTTATAAGCTATACGTCTAAGACTTTGTGTCCGCCAAAACTAAGGCTTTGAGGTAGCCTTATGAGGACTCAGAGTCAAAGACTAAGGGGCAAGACTATGATTTCTGTGTTATTGTTGGCGGCTGGGCAAGTGTGGGCAGCCTACGGGAAATATCCGCCGCCGGTAGCTCCATTTTCAAACCGATCGCTACCTACTGCGCGGGTCAAAATGCCAATAATCTTTCCGCTCATTGGCGGAAGTGGATACACCGACGGCTTTAACACGCAGAGAAGTGGCTTTCGGCATACCGGAATCGATATGCGTGCCTCAAAAATGACGCCGATTGTCGCGCCATTCCGCGGGGTCTTTGGCAATAAGGTTCATACGTTTTGGATCTACGGTGACTACGGCTGGAAGTGCCTGGGAACTCATTTGAATGATGACACCCCAGGCACGAATGACGGCAAGAATAACTTTGATTTTATGTTTGCGCCTAATTTGCGGTTTGGCGATAAGGTCGAGGCGGGGCAGCTCATTGGATACGTTGGCAACTCGGGAGACGCGACTGGGCCGCACATGCATTTTGAGATGTATTCGCCCGTTGGGATTCGAAACCCCTATCCATCGTTACAGCGAGCCATGCGCATTGCGACGCCGGTACGAACCATTCGAGCTTTGGAAGACAAGCCAAACCATGCGGAAGAACGTTACGAAGTTTGCAAGCGTAATTGGATTCACTTAACCGGCACTTTTTACGGAATTCTCGTCGCAAAACAATACGACACTGGAAGGGTCATCATGGCGAAGCATCCGAGCTTTGTTACGTTCACTTTT
>JAYUOQ010000159.1:0-4489 GCA_043760685.1 Armatimonadota bacterium
CTTCTTAGGGCATCTTGGTTTAACGGTACAGCCGATTTTGAATCTGTAAGGATTCCTGATCTAAACCAAAATCCTCGGAAGTCACGTTTGATCGAATCGGATCGAAAAGAGCGACCGGTTGTTGACTATCACCTCTTTTTGAGTGACCTTACGGCTAAACGAATTTCTGACTTGGCTTATGCAGTTAAAGAAGCTTCTGAAGGTCGGTTCCTGGTTGGCACTCGATATGGAAAGACATTCCTTAACTTCCGTCCAAACTCCGGGCATCTGTCCCTTGGAAAGATCCTAAGGACGCCAGAAATAGACTTCATCACGGCAACGCCGAGCAACAAGAACCGTCAAGCAAGTGGTGTATCGTCCTTTGAAGTTCCTATCGATAGTTTTGTTCTCAACAACAAGTTGTTTGTTTCGCTTGAAGACTTCAAGACTTCCCTTTCTAATCGTCCAGAGCCGGATCTTGGGGCGCCAACGATTCGAACACCGCAAGCTCTAGAAGCTGTACATCGACGAGGATTTGGTGGATCCTGTGCTCACCAGTCTGGAATCTGTTGGAGCGATCAATGGGGTAATGGTTGGCTCACTGCTGCTTCGGTTTGGGAGCGCGCCAAGGCAATGCGGGAGCTGGCGGTCAAGTCGATGTCAGTCGAAAGCAAGGAACCTGATGTAGCCGTATTCATTGATGAAAGAACGCTGGGTTATTTGGTTAACGTCGAAAGCTTTGGCCAATTGATTGAGGAATCTCTTGAGTCGATTGGACGAGCTGGAGTGAGTTACGGTCTTTACTTGCTGAGTGATTTGGCTCACCGAGTTAAGTTCCCAGAATGCAAAGTTTATATTTTCCTTAATGCTTGGGATATTCGACCGGACCTCCGAAGTGCGATCAAGCAGCGACTTCATAAGGACGGCAAGCTCTTGTTCTGGGTCTACAGCGCTGGACTATTTGACAATGGACGTGAGTCGATTGAACGAGCGCGTGAAGTCACGGGAATTGCAATTAAGCCACAGCCAATCTTTAGCAAGGCTGGAACTGCGATTCTTGATAGAAGGAATATCCTTGCTCAGGCATTTCCAAGTAATTCGATCCAAACTCAGTCAGTGGTTGAGCCAACTTACTTTGCGGTTCCAGAAGATGGAACGGTTTTGGGTGAGTACGCCCAAACCGGTTTGCCAAGTTTCGTAACCCGAGATATTTCGGTTGAGGAATCTAAGCAAACTTGGACCAGCGTCTTTTTGGGAGAGACCACCGTAAATTCTGCCTTGATTAGAGCGCTAGCACAAAAGGCTGGGGCACATGTTTGGAGCTTCCATGACGATGTCATCCATGCACGACCACCATTCTTGACCGTGCACTGCACTGGTGACGGAATGAGAACAATTGCTCTTCCTGGAAAGTGGAGCGCATACAATCTACTGACTTCAGAGTGGGTTGCCGTTGACGCGACAAATATTAAGTTCAGTTCACCCGATGGTGTAACTCACATGTTCTTAGTTGGTACCACTGATGAGATTCGACAGATATTAGAAACTGATCCAAGGTCTGTCTTACGAATGGATGAACTCCCGATCCGAGAATCGAATGTAAGAATTGACGTCAGTTCGTTCGATGTTCCAATCATGAGGCTCGGAGAATTGACTTCTGAGGGCGATGGCGAAGACACACTCGACGAGTGGTTCTTGCGACCTAAGGATGATGAGCCATACGTTGAAGATGCCGCGCTAGCGCCAGGAACGATCCAACGGACAACTGGACGACGACGAACCAATACCAAGCATGAGCGGCGACCTCGGAAACCAACCCTTGCTGAGATGGTGGATTTCGTTCCAACTGGCGAGGAGAAAGTTAGGGACAAGGACGATGTTGCTCTGGACATTCTGTTTAGGAAGCGAGACTAATGTCACATCGATTTGGACATGTAGCCGTCATTGGTCAACCAAATGTCGGCAAGAGTACGTTGATCAACTTCATTGTTGGTCAGAAAGTCAGCATTGTAAGTAGTAAGCCTCAAACAACGCGCAAGCGGGTTATGGGGATTTCGACAAAGCCTGAATATCAGATTGCATTTATCGATACTCCAGGCATCCACGAACCACACAACCGTTTGCAGCGGTCAATGGTGGAGCAGGCCCGCGGTTCGCTTGACGGAATTGACGCAATTCTGGTCGTCGTAGACGGAGCAAAGCGACCAGACGATATTGATGAAACCGTATCGACTTTGGTTCACCTCGATAAGAAGATTCCGGTTGTGCTCTGTTTGAACAAGATGGATCACATGAAAGCAGAACATGTAATCCGACACGTTGAAGACTACTGTGCATTGTTCCGAACGGAAGAGTATATGTTGACCGTTGCGATCAGAGGTGCGAATGTTGATAAGTTGTTAGACATTTTGGTTCAGCACTTACCTGAGCGAGCACCCCTTTATCCTGCAGACGAATACACCGATCAAACATCGCGATTTATCGCTGCCGAATATGTTCGCGAACAGATTCTCATGAAGACGAGGCAGGAAGTTCCTCACGCAACTGCCGTAGTTGTCGACAGTTGGGAAGATCGCGACGATGGACTCGCCCACGTAGCAGCCTCGATTATTGTCGACAAGGATAGCCAACGTGCAATCATGCTGGGTAAGCATGGATCATTTATTAAAGACATCGGCACCGAAGCAAGACTCGGACTTGAAAAGATGCTTGGGCAACGCGTCTACCTGGAACTCCATGTACGAGTTCAAGAAGGTTGGCGGCAAAACCCGCGAATCCTTCATGAGCTTGACTACGAAGGTTAGAGCTTTGCGAATTGTTCACGAACTTCCTGTGTTTGCTTGAGTTCGTTTTCCATTGAACGTCGAACGCCTCGGTCATATTGTGCGGTTAAAACCGTTCCAATAATAATCGAGGTGATTCCAATCGTAAGACTTGAAAGTCGCGGCTGATCGGGTTCCAATGGCCTTTGAGAAACAGCAAGCAGTGCTGCCGTGCCTATAACAAAATACAGAATGTTCTCGTTATAAGCATTTGATAACCCAAGGTTGAGCCCCACGTGGTATGCGAGCAGAAAAAACCCGATAGAGGTTGTCCATGGCTTAAGTGGCACGGTTCCTCGCTGTAACGCAAATAAGGTAAGAACGATAACTGACGTAGCTTGCCAACCCGAACTTGCTAGACCAAAACATAAAGCGACTAACACGAATATGACTGGGAATAGGCGCTTTCCTTTTTCCTTGTGTAATGACCAGTAGATTGATATCAGGGAAACTACGAACAAAAGCGGAGAGAGAAGCGGGCATCCAAGCCCGTAATTGCCAAGGTTTGCCCAGTCTTTCCAGGTTGATCCAATAAATGTGAAGACTATCAGGACAAGCGGCCAACCAATAACCTCTTTGTTTATGAAATTGATCTTGGATCGACCGACCGGAATCATAATCAATCCAACTAGGCAGCATAGAATTCCCGCAAACTCGAAGAAAGGTCCCAATTGACCAACGAAGAGGGCGGTCAATTCTTCATCTGGACGAAGGAACCGCGGTTTGATGTCGCTCTTGCTTGCGCGAATGCAATAATCCCATGCTTCTTTCGAAACAGATTGCTCGTAGATTCCTTGGACTTGATTTTGAGACTGAAGGTCTTTTTTGTCAATCCGCCAAGGCGCAGCAGATTTGAGTCCCCAAATTCCATGATTGATATTACCGACTCCAACCATCGATGCAATCGCGGTTGGTGCTGACTTTGTCATGACCCTTCCCAGGTCAATTTGAGCGATTCGAAGCATGACTGGATCAGGACTCTTTTTGATAAGCTTCTCAATCTGATCACTAGTATTGAGATGTGGAAATATTGTCCCGCCCCAAACTTCCAAGAGTGCGCTCTTAGGCAGGAACGAAAAATTGCTTCGATATAACTCTTCCTTGCACGTCACCTCGTCGATAACATAATCTTCGTAGGTCGATGGAAACGGACGAGCAGTCAAAGCAGAAGTCGCCTTTTTAAATTCTCTCATAATAAACAACATATGGAATTGGCGTTCTCGCCAATACCAATTGTTTGGCTCAATGAGTGCACACTCATCTGCTACCTTTGCGAGCCGACCAGCGAATTGTAGGTCCTTTTCAGTATAAGGTGACTTTGTCAAAGGTGCGCTTGCACCTAGGGACATTCTGAGAAGGTGAGCTTTTGCCTTAATATCCTGAGGGTTTTGATTGCAATATTCCTCCAGGCCCTTCATAGATTCTTTTGAATTATAGGTGTGGAGGGCTTGAACGATGACAAGTCCGAGTTCCTCGTTTCTTGTCCGATTTGCTTGTGCGGGAGGATGTTTGAAACTCCACGCGGAGATTGAGAAAGTATATGGTCCGACGTTGGAACTACCAAGAGTCCAATTATTTGCCGTTATTTGCCCGGTAGCTAAGCGAGCACCGTATAGAAACTGGCTCCTCAACTCGAAACTGAAAACAAGGAAGGCCAAAAACACGACGAATACGACGATTGTTCTTCG
>JAYUOQ010000160.1:0-4484 GCA_043760685.1 Armatimonadota bacterium
TCTAAGTCCTTTGGATTCAAGGCTCTTGCTTGCTCCAAGAACGGAATTGCAAGTTTCCCATCTTTGTTTCGAAGGTGCAGGAATCCAATCCAGGAGTCAACATCAGCATTCTTTGGATTCTCCTTGTACAACGCCATAAAGTCATTCATGGCTTCGGTCGAATTTCCGGCCTTGTATTTGCCCGCTGCATCAGCAACTCTTTGCTTAAATGCATCATCGTTCGTGCCTTGTGCAAAAGCTGAAGTCACTGCGATTGCAAGCAGTGCCGCTACGTAAAATCGCATCGCTATTTTCATCTCATTTCCTTGGTGTTCATATTCTATGCCATTTGAAGCATTCTGGATTAATTTAGGAGCCTCGTGAAAGTACCTTCGAAGGCATTTTCAAGTTCCAAAGCTGTCCATGAGTGAGTTGTATTCCCTACCTTCAGTTCCAATTGTCGGTTACTTTTGACAATTCCCAATATTTCTACTTGAATTTCAAATTCACCAGCCAATGCTCGTAGTTTATCTAGGTCAATTGCACCAACCACGACATGCCCGGGCAACTCAGCAAATATCTGATGGTCTGATTCAAGTCCAACTTCAATTCCAAATCCTGAAGCAATAACCATTTCGGCTAAAGCAACTCCAATTCCCCCATCACTGACGTCATGAGCGCACGAAATGATCCCCTGTTTAGCAAGTTCGTACAGCAACCAGCATAGATTCTTTTCACCAATTAGAACTGGCGCTTCCGGATATCCGTCCTCGATTCCATGAATTGCTTGAAGATAAGCGCTAGCTCCCAAACCTCGCTGATTCGAAAATGTATTCAAAACAGATAAGAGAACTAGAACTTGATTGTCATGAGGGCAAATTCCGATTACATGATCTGGAGAGTCCAGGATTCCTAACATTCCGATCATTGGAGTCGGTGGAATTTCGCCCAACTCGCTTTCGTTATAGAAGCTGACATTGCCGCTGATAACCGGAGTTTCGAGCGCTTCGCTGGCCTCGGCAATTCCTTCGACAGCTTGAGCAAACTGCCAATATACGTGTGGTTGCTGGGGATTGCCGAAATTAAGCCCATCAGTTACTGCGACTGGTTTAGCTCCGGTACAAGCTACATTCCTTGCGGCTTCAACCACCGCGAGTTGACCACCCCTTCGAGGATGTTGTCTTGTCCATCGAGCGTTTCCGTCTATTTTGACCGAGAACGCCTTGTTCGAGCCGGACGGGAATATGGTAGCTGCATCAGCGGCACCAGCCTTGTGTACTGTTTGAGTTTGGACTTGCTGGTCGTATTGTTCAAAGACATAGCGCTTTGATGCAATATCTGGCATTGACAGAAGCTTTAAGAGATCAGAATGGACATCGGTTCTTGGCAATGTAGCTGGATCGAACTTCTCGGCATCCTTAAAGTACTGAGGAACTGTCTGTTCACTGTGATAAACCGGACAGTGATCGGTTAGTAGTTTTGGATTGAGATTCGCAATGACCTCCCCTTGGCGAGTAACAGTAACGATTCCGTTATCCGTAATTTCGCCAACTACAATTGCGTGAATGCCCCATTTTCGGAAAACTGCAATGACTTCATGGGCTCGATCAGGTGTAGTAACTGCAAGCATTCGCTCTTGGCTCTCACTGAGCATAAGTTCATAACCACTCATGTCGTTTTCTCGCATTGGTACGAGATCGAGGTTCACGGTCATTCCAACTGATCCTTGTGATGCCATTTCTATAGTTGAGCAAGTTAGTCCCGCAGCACCCATGTCTTGAATTGCAACAATGGCTCCAGTTTGAAGTGCCTCAAGGGTTGCTTCGATGAGTTGCTTCTCAGCAAACGGATCACCGATCTGAACATTTGGTCTCTTCGCATCGCTATCTTCGCCGAACGACTCAGAGGCAAATGTTGCCCCATGAATGCCATCTCGGCCAGTAGAGGAACCAAGGTAAATAACTGAGTTCCCGATTCCACTCGCGGCGGCGGTTGTGACCTCGTCCATTTTGAGGATTCCAACACACATGGCGTTTACCAATGGGTTCCCCGAGTAATTGGGGTGAAAATTGACTTCTCCGCCGACTGTTGGCACGCCAACACAGTTTCCATAACCTGCAATGCCTTCGACCACGTGCTCAAAAATATAGCGATTCTTCTTTACCACTTCATCAGGAGCCGATCCATCCTCTAAAGGTCCAAATCTAAGCGAATTAAGGAGTGCAATCGGCCTTGCGCCCATGGTCAAAATATCGCGGATGATTCCTCCGACTCCGGTTGCAGCGCCTTGATAGGGTTCGACGTAGGACGGATGGTTATGGGACTCGACTTTCATCGTGATTCCATAACCATCTCCAAGGGCAACAACACCAGCGTTTTCTAGCCCACTTCCTTCAATTGCCTCTTTGTATTTTTTGAATCGAGAAAGTACTGGACGGCTATATTTGTAACCGCAGTGTTCAGACCACATTACGGCAAACATTCCGAGTTCGGTATAGCTGGGCGAACGTCCCAAAAGTTCGGTGATCAGTTGGTATTCGCTATCGTTAAGACCCATCGAGGTGTAGACTTCTGGTGTGAAAGCGGGCATTGTCCATAGTATATCTTTTGCGGTCTGTTTGATTTGTGGACTTATTTTAGGTGGATGTAGCCAAGATCGAAGTCTTGCCGGAATGTGGAAAGGTGACAGAGATTGGAGGAAAGTCAACGCCGAGACCGAAGCGGCGTCGAGGGCCTTTGCGGCCGTGAACCTCGAATTGAAAGTTAGCGGTGAATTTTTGCTCCAGGATGGAGGAATTCCGTTTACTGGAACTTGGGTGCAATCACAAGAGAAAGTAGATCTAAGAGTTGAAACGATCCTGAACAAGCCTCTTGAGCTGCAAGCTGATTCTACTCAAGGAATGTCTCGTTTCAGCATTCGGGTCGAAGGAGCAAGGTTATTCTTCAAGAATCCCGCCGATGACACAGAAATTGAGTTGAAAAAGGAATTGAAACCTTGAGAAACGGAGTATCGTATTTTGAACTGGAACTTAAATTATGATTGGTGCACTTATTCTCATTGTTGTCATTCTTGCCGTTGTGGTCTTCGGATGTATCGGAATTTACAATGGTCTGGTTGCTTCTCGACGAGACTGCGACAATGCTTTGAGCCAAATCGACGTTCAACTTAAGCGGAGATATGATTTGATTCCTAACCTAGTTGAGACTGTTAAGGGCTACATGAGATTTGAGTCGGACACCTTGGAAAAGGTCATTCAAGCCCGAAACTTGGCTCTAGGTGCAAAATCAGTTGGAGAAAAATCGGCTGCTGATGCACAAGTAACAACTGCCCTCAACGGATTTTTTGCGGTTGCGGAGGCCTACCCAGACTTAAAGTCAAGCGCCAACATGTTGTCTCTTCAAGAAGAATTGAAGAGCACCGAAAACAAAGTTGCATACGCTCGCCAATACTACAACGACGCTGTTACGCGGCTCAACTCAAAGATCGAGCAGTTTCCAGGATCAATCTTTGCCGGCATGGGTGGATTCAAAGCAAAGGAGCTTTTCGAACTTGACGAACCTGCTGCAAGAGAGTCAATCAAAGTTCAATTTTAAGAAAACTTCAAGAATTCCTTAACCGTTGTGATAAGCGACTGTTAAGGTTTTTTGTTATTAATGCCTTGTTAACAATGGGGTCTCTAAATTCAGATATGCGAAGAGCATTTACTTTGATTGAACTTCTAGTCGTAATCGCCATTATTGCAATTCTTGCCGCCATCCTTTTCCCAGTCTTTGCTCAGGCAAAGGAAGCTGCCAAAAAGACAGCTTGTTTGAGCGGAACAAAACAATCGGGAACGGCATTCTATATGTATGCAACCGACAGCGACGACATGTTGCCCCAAACTAGCTGGGAAGGCACGATTACTCCAAACCCGATGAATCCTGGTGATCTCTACCAAATTCATTGGACTTACAACTTGATGCCTTACATGAAGAACTGGGACATTTTGGTTTGTAACTCGGACCAAGACCCACAAATACCAAAGAACAAGTGTCCGAATGTATCTGATATCGGAAAGTTGGACGCCGGTGGAAAAATGTACTGTGACTGGATGGCTCCAAAGTACTCGTACATTCCAAACTACAACTTGATCCCTGCTCACGACTGGCTCCCAGTCTCGATGACTCAGTTTGAAACTCCGGCGAACTTGATTCTTATTACCGAGCGACGAAACAAGCTCAAAAATGCGGCTGGTACCATTCTGGGTCGACACAAAGGCACCAGCGGATTTAATCCTTCGCAGCCGTGTCCACAGTGGACGATTGTTCCTTATACCGGTAACGGATCACCTGGAGCTGGAACATATGCCATGTGGACCAAGACCCAAGCTGAATATCATGTCGCAAATGATACGAATGACAAGAACGATATTACACGAGTAATGTGGGAGCGACACACTGGCGGTGCAAACTATGCCTATGCTGATGGTCACTCAAAGTATCAGAAGCTAGATGCCACGCTTAAT
>JAYUOQ010000161.1:0-4483 GCA_043760685.1 Armatimonadota bacterium
TCGATCGAAAAACCGCACGCATGGCAGCAAAGTGTTATATTCAACCCACGATTTCACTCGCAACTTACTATTCTGAAAAAGACCGCTTCTCGGCGGTGCAGCAAGTTCAAGCGAAGAACGTAACTGCTCTACGGGCGGCTGGGGCCACGTTCTTGGTTGGCTCCGACAACTTTTCAAAGACCCAAATAGAAGAGGCCCTTTCGTGGAATGCGGTTGGTTTTGATAACGAGATGACCTTTCGATCGTTGGTTGAATCGACTCCACAGTCGATTTTTCCGTATCGAAAGATCGGTCGGATAGCCGCAGGATACAAAGGCAGCTTTGTGGTGTTGGATGCAAATCCGCTGACTAATCTGTCGAGCGCATTTTTGCCAACAAAGGTTTTCAAGCAGGGAATGATGGTTTATTCGTTGGTCGGAAAATAAGTTCAGATTTGGGTGCAGATTTGTAGAGTCGACTCAATAGGCGAAAAACCGTGAAATAGATCAGGAATAATGTGATGAGCCAGACTCCGTGAGGAATCTGGTCTGGTGCTCGCATGTAATTTGCAATTGCTTGGTATGGCCAGATCGAAAGATATTCAAATCCAAATGGTCCGGAAGAAATTGGCTGGGCAGTTCTCTCGCAACCAGATGGCCACACGAAGTCATTGAATTGGACTCCGCGACTGGCAGCACAAGCCAAAGCAAAGATAAGTGCCGCAAAAGTGCCATGGTTTCGAAACCAAGTTCTAACCTTTTTTGAAGTAAAAAAGACTCCCAACATCAGGATGGGAACAACAATCAAAAGATGCTTAAGCACGGCGTTATAGTTATATGATCGGTTCGAACCAAAAACAAAAAGACCCCTCGAAAAATCGAGGGGTCTCTTACAAAATCTAACTACAATTGCTTACTTCTTGCGTCGTCGAAGAAGCGCAAGGGCGCCGACACCAAGTACCGCTAATGATGCTGGTTCTGGAACTGGGTCTACTGTTCCTTCAATTCGGAAAGCGTTGTCACCATTTGCGGGTAAATCTTCCCAACCGTTTCCAGCCATGAAGTTGACTTTTAAGTCGTTGTTGCCCGTAGCTTGGCTCCATACCCATGCGTCATCGTTGGGTGCAACGAGGGTTGAACCGATATGAAGAACGTAAGATCCGGCCGCAATTGCTTGGTTAACGGTCGCAGTGTAGATAAATCCTGAGTTGCCCGAAAAAGTGCCAAATTGGCCAGTTAAGGTTGGAGAAAGGCTCGCGGTGCTAACGGTCCAAGTTGCGACCGTATTGAACGTTGAGTCCATGATTTGGATATCAAACGACGCCATGTTGGTCATGTCGTCAAAAAGGAAATTTTCGCTCTCACCCCAGAAGGTAATGGTATTGATGACCGAGTTACTTGCAATGGTGAAATCGTCGCCAATCGCCTGGCCATAGAATTGGCTGCCGTTGGTTGAAATTGCATCGCTAAAGAAGCCATCTGGCTCAATATTCGACGATTGGTCAAATAAGATGGTTGCAAAGCCTGAGAATGGAAGTGCAAGTATTCCTCCAAGTATAAGAAGTTTCTTCATCAGTAAAATTGCCCGAATCGACTTCACCATTTGAGAAATCAAACTCACTCTCAGTTTAAGCTATTGCAAACGGAAGTTGTAAGACCCTAAAGGGTATTCGGGTTGGAAAAGTCCAGATTTTAACCAGCAAGTGCACAAAAGATGATGTCTTTCAACCGAGATTCGAGACTGGTTGGGCTTTCCAGTCGAAGTGGTCCAGCAGTTCGCGCGCCTCAGTGTCGTTCGACGTTGCGAACAAATTATTGCCACGGTTCGGCTCGTTGTCTATGGCTCAATCAGTTTTTAGGAATTTCTTGCGGCGCGTTTCGGCCCCAAATTGAGCCCACAATGAAGCTACATACGAGGAAGATTGGAAATAGGAGGATGAGATTCGTCATGGCCAGAATGACTGGATCATCGAGGATTTCAAATCGAGGGTGGAAGCCCACGATTCTCATTCCAATTTCATTGAGAGCGGAGTATTCGAGTAGACCGAGGATGAGGAAGGGCAACCCGAAGTCCCCAACATCGGTACCGAGTGTCTGGGTACCCATAAGTTTTGGAATACCGAAGTACAGGAACATCCTGACCGCGATAATAGCCAGCGCAATGGCAAGCGATCCTAGCAGCTTGTGCGCAAGCCACCACGTGCGAAGCCTCTTATGATTCACGCAATGAATGAGGGCGATGTACGGAAGCAGGATGACGAGGATCAGAATGAAAGCCATGGGCTACCCCAAATTGGATACTGGTTGGGCTTTCCAATCGAAGTGATTCAAAAGCTGTTTCATCACCGAGTCATTTGCCGACGACTCGTTGTGTAAATGAGGAAAGGGGATTTCGGGCATTTCGGTCTGAAACCCACGTTCAAGTAAGAAGCCCTCGACTTGATCTTGCGATCCGTAGCTATAAATCCAGTCGTGCTCGTCACAGATGAGGGTTCCGCCGCTCGCCGAGTGAATCCAAATATGGTGCCTTGCATCGCCTTCGAGAAAGGCTCGGTATTGATTGAGGAATTGAATTACTTGGCTGGCGGATAGGCCCTCCACTTCGTACTTCATTGGTTGGAAGCCCTCGGGCGGCGTTACCAGTAGGTAAGCCAAACGATACGGCTCGGGATAGAAGACCAGGAGGTTGCTGAGAAGGTCGATCGAGCTGCCGTTATTTGCAATGAGGATTCGGTTGACGCCAGAAATCGACTGTTTCACGAAACAGTCCTTATATGTCATGGGTACCCAACCTTTATCGGGGTCCCATGCTCCTAGCTTCGACGTAAAATTTTCTGGTAGCAAGTAGTTTTAGTTTACAGTTTGCAGTCGGCAGTTTGCAGAACGGGTATGGACTAGGGCTTCTTCATTACCACGACTATCTGAATCGTAGTCCCCATGACCCATCTTGGATGGAACTTGTCCAAATCCCAACCTTCGCTTGCCATTTCATTAATCATGGCCTCGGCGCGGTGAAAAAGGGTTGTGTCTGGATTGAATGGACTTCCACTCATAGTGGTAACGGTGAATATTTTGTACGTCGGCATGTTGATAAGTATAAAGGAAGAGGCGGAATAGGTGGGAATGATATCCTCGAGAAAGTCGGATCATGGTCCGAGAATCCAGAGTTAGGTTCCATATTGATCCTTGGATTCCTGAGGCAGAGGGTTTCAGTGTCCTCCAAATCGCACCCCCACCGTTTCGCCCTACGGTCTGGCTTTCATTGGCAACGCAATAAATTGCGTAGGTCAAAGCTCCGATAAATCGGAGCACTCCACATAATCTCTTCACAAAACAACCCATCGGCCCCCAAATGGGAGTCATTTTTGTTCTCGCAAAAGCACGCTTACGCGCTCTTCAAGACCAAGAAGACGCCAAGAAGATCATTCGAAACCGGATTCAGATTTGGCATTAATTTGTCAAGCTCCATTCCTTCTGCCGCGTGCTCATTGAGGATTCCTTCAACCCTGTGCATGAGTTCGTCGGCATGTTCTAGTCCCCTATCTTTCTTTATCCACAAAATTTTGTATGTGGTCACAAATCTTGGTACGAGTTGGTGCCACAAAAAGATTCCTCGGGGGTATAATTTTGCCTGGCGCAATCCGTGATCTTTTTCATGAGACCGCCAAATTTGTCTCTTTTGACAAGGAAACACACACCGAATGCCTGGCACCGGAAAAACTATTCAGATTTTGGGTCCTGTAGTGGACTGCCGTTTTTCGTCCGACGAACTCCCTGCGATTTATAACGCAATTGAGATCCGAGACCCCGCCCGAAACATAAACATCACATGCGAAGTTGCTCAGCACCTTGGTGATGGAATTGTTCGAACAGTTGCGCTAGCAAGCACCGACGGTTTAACCCGAGGCGCTGATGCTGTGGATACTGGTTCACCAATTATGGTACCCGTTGGCAACGACACCCTTGGACGTGTTTTTAACCTCCTAGGCAAAGCGATTGACAATGGTCCTGAAGCAGATAATGCTCCTCGACTTCCTATCCACCGAAAGCCGCCATCCTTTGAAGAGCAATCAACGAAAGTTGAGCTACTTCCAACCGGACTCAAAGTTGTTGACCTCCTCATTCCATTTAACAAAGGTGGAAAGATTGGTCTCTTTGGTGGTGCTGGTCTTGGCAAGACCGTTACGATTCAAGAACTCATTCGAAATATTGCAGTTGAAGCGTCAGGTGTTTCGATGTTTGCCGGTGTAGGTGAGCGGACTCGTGAAGGTAACGACCTTTGGCTCGAAATGAAAGAAGCCAAATTTAAGGATAAGGACGGCACCGAGCGATCTGTTCTTGACAAGACTGCAATGGTCTTCGGTCAGATGAACGAGCCACCCGGAGCACGACTTCGAGTTGCTCTTACTGCTCTCACAATGGCGGAGTATTTCCGTGATGAAGTTGGAAGCGACGTTCTGATCTTTGTTGACAACATTTTCCGATTCGTTCAAGCAGGTTCCGAG
>JAYUOQ010000162.1:0-4482 GCA_043760685.1 Armatimonadota bacterium
CAAGGGATTGGTGCGGGATTCGTTCCTGGCAACTTGCACAAAGAAGTCCTCGATGGTGTAATCCAGATTTCTGATGAAGACGCTATTTTGTACGCCCAACGAATTGCCAAAGAAGAGGGCATTCTTGTTGGCATCTCTACTGGTGCTTCGTTAGCCGCGGTAGCGCAAAAACTACCAGAGATAAAGGATGGCGGAACCGTGCTGACATTCTGCTACGACACAGGCGAACGATATCTTTCGGTGCCTGGTCTTTTTCCGGCGGAATAGTCTCGTTTGTTTGAACCATCAGCGGTAAAATTTCCGCTGACAATGGCTGCCTCTACCGAATCACATCTCGACCACAGCAAACCCGACGAACGAAACGGGCTTCCCGGCCCAATGCCGCGAAAAATCAATGTTGTCATGATGGGAGCCGGCAGCTTCTTCACCAATTCGGTTCTTCGCGACGTTATCCTGATTCCCGACAACGTTGGCGGAGAGCTTCGTCTTTGTGATATTGATGCAACCCGACTTGAGCTTCAGACCAAGCTCATGCAGAAAGTCATTGATTCGGTTGGTCAAGCGGACAAGTGGGTTCTCCGATCTTCCACCGATCGAAAGGAGCTGTTGAAGGGTGCCGATTACGTTATTAACTCGATTGAAGTCAGCGGCGTTGACTGCGTTCGCTTTGACAACGATATTCCGCTAGAGTTTGGCATCAGCCAAAACATTGGCGATACGATTGGTCCTGGTGGTCTGATGAAGGCAATGCGAACCGTGCCGGTTTACATTCAGATCCTTCAAGACATGCGGGAGCTTTGCCCCAAGGCTCGCATGCTCAACTACACCAATCCGATGAACATGATGATCCTGGCGGGCTCGCGAGCCGTGCCCGAGATTCCTCAAATCGGTTTGTGCCACTCGGTACAAGGTACTTCACGGATGTTGGCTGGCTTTGCTGAAGTTCCCTATGAGCAAGTGCAATGGCAATGCGCCGGAATCAACCACCTTGCATGGTTTACCGAGTTCAATGGTCCTGACGGAAAGTCCCTGTATCCAAAGCTCATGGAATTGGCGAAGGACCGCACTTCGGCTCTTGCCACAAAGGAACCGGTTCGATCCGATATGATGCTCCACTTTGGCGCATTTATCACTGAATCCAGCGGTCACCTCAGCGAATACCTTCCCTACTACCGCAAGCGAAAGGACTTGCTCGAAAAGTACACCGATACGGGCTACCGGGGCGAGGAGTCATTTTATGCCAACAATTGGCCCACTTGGCGTAAGACGGCAGACGAAAATCGCGACAAGATGATCTCGGGAGAAACTGAACTCGACCTCAAGCGGTCGTTTGAATACGGCGCGTGGATCATTGAGTCAATTGAAAAGAATGCCCCAATTGTGGTTTATGGAAATATGGCTCCGAACGAAGGTTGCATCGCTAACTTGCCTTCGGACGGCTGTATAGAGGTAGCTTGTTTGATCAACCATAACGGGTTCCAACCGATGAAATATGGTCGATTGCCACGCCAGATGGCGGCGATTTGTGATTCAAACATGCGAATGTTTGACCTTGGAGCGCAGGCGGCGGTCGAAAAATCAATTCAATACGCTGAATGGGCGTTGATGATGGACCCGTTGACGGCAGCGGTCTGTTGTCCGGCGGAAATCAAGGAACTGACGCGGCGGTTATTTGAAGCCGAAGCTCAGTTCTTGCCGGGATTCAAGTAATACCAAATACAAAAAGACCCCGAGTCGTTTCTGACTCGAGGCTTTTCCTGATCCCTGAGCTCGGAGCCCAGATCTCTGACTTACCAGCGGCCGCCGGTATTTCCGCCGCCGTTTCGATTTCCGCCACCAAAGCTCTTTCCGCCTCGGTTTTGGCCTGGAGCGAAACGTCGTGGCTTTCCGCCTTGAGCACTTTGGTGTCGTTGGAATTCAGGCAACGAGTGAGTCGAATGGGTTGAAGTCTCAAACTTCATTGAGATCAACTTCTCGATGTCTCGCACGTCTCGGTGTTGATCAGGAGCTGCCATTGTAATTGCGTGACCTGTCTTCCCTGCTCGTCCGGTTCGACCGATTCGGTGAACATAGTCATCGGCACACTCAGGGATATCGTAATTGATAACCAATGAGATGTCCTTGACGTCAATTCCTCGGGCGGCAATGTCAGTTGCAACCAGAATTCGGTATTGACCGCTCTTGAATCCGTTCAAAGCTGCGATTCGCTGAGCCAACGTTCGGTCAGAGTGAATCTCTGCTGCCGTATGTCCTTGTCGGTTTATTGACTGGGCAATCTTTCGCGCGCCATGTCGAGTTCTCGAGAAGACCAAAATGGTTCCCTTGTTTGCGTACAGCAATTGGGTCAACATTTCCGGCTTCGCTTCCTTTTCAAGAACGATGAGCTCTTGAGTGACGGTTGATGCGGTGATTCTCTCTTGCTTGATCTGAACACGCTCAGGATCAACCATGAAGTCTTCAGCAATGTCTTCGACAATTCTTGGGAAGGTTGCGGAGAACAAAAGCGTTTGTCGCGTCTTTGGTGTCTTGGCAAGGATTTCTCGAATCGCGGTGATGAAGCCCATGTCGAGCATTCGATCGGCTTCGTCAAGGACGACGCACTGAATGTATCGAAGGTCAACAAGTCGCTGATTCATATGATCTTGCATTCGACCAGGAGTCGCAACAATGATTCGCGGGTTGCTTCGCAATTGTTGAATCTGTCGATTCATTGGCGCCCCGCCAATGAGCAATGCGGTTCGAACGCCTAGCTTGCGGAAGGTTTCCTCAATCTGCATGGCGAGCTCTCGAGTTGGAGCAAGGACGAGTCCTTGGTCTGTTCCCTTGAGGGTCATGAGCATCGGAAGTCCGAATGCGAGGGTCTTTCCGGTACCTGTTTGGGCTATACCGACCATGTCTCGCTTCTTGAGGGCAACAGGAATCGCCATCTCCTGAATTGGAGTTGGGGTCATGATCTGCATGCCGCCGAGGCGAGCTGCAAAGTCTTCGGATACTCCGAGGGCAACAAATTCTGTCGCTACAATTCGAGGACCTGAAGTGTGTGCTTCGGGGCGTCGCTCTTCAAATCGGTTGTTGGTACTTCCGGTGAATCGGGGTCTTGCTTGGTCGCGGCTGTAAGGTTTATTGGTTCCGTAGTTACGATATTCTGATTTAGGCGCACGCTCAGGCGTGACCGTACTTTTAGTGTTTGGCATTAGGGTTGTCGCACACAAAAGTAAATCTTGTTCAGGCGACTAAGTTCATTATGGCACAATTCGTACCGTTCACGCCGAGTTATCCACATTCAAAGGGTGGATATCGGTCACCTCAGTCATGCCATAGGAAATTTCAGGTCTATCTTAGTGACCTTTTTGGCTGGTAATTTTACTTGCTTTGAAGCTCTTTGTTAAGTTTTCGTACCTAAAACCGCACAAATTACTTTAGGTTTCGTCTGTCTTCTGTTAGACTTGAGTTGCGGCATGTTGGGAGACCAGGTTTGCTGTTGCTAAAGTTACTTGTGGAGTCATACCTACAAGTCATTCTATTGGATATGAATTCGCTTCGGAGAGTTCAGGGATTTTGGGTAAAAATGAAACTTAAATCAATTCTTATTTTGGGCGCTTCAACTGTTGTTGCCAGTGCAAACGCGTCACTCGTCGGTAATCTCTACCTTGCACAAGGTGGCGGCTTAGCTGGTTCTAACTTCGTCAATCAAATTTTTGAACCGGCAAACGCAGCCTTTTCAACTGTGTCAGGAAATGTCGTCACGGTCGGCGGTTCAGGTTGGAACATTGCAAACGTTCAAGCTGAGTTTGTTGAAAATGCAGGTGCAAGCATTATTTCTGGTGGCCTTACAAGCGGACTCTTAACCGTTTCAACGTTCTCCTCGACCCCAAATACAAATCACACCTCCGGCGTAAGTGCTGGCGGTGGAATTGTCTTCAGCGGTTTGGTTACATCTTCGATCACAAACGTGTCAGGAACACTGTTTAACTTTGAAACCAATACGACTGGAATTGGCGCACTGCAAGGATTGGCTGCCGGTCAATACTTGTTCACTTACTCACTCAATGCATCATTTGCAACTTTCGGTCAAGGCTTCAATACCTTGTCAACTAACACATCAACCAATGGTTGGTCACGAAATGCTGGCGGCGGTTTTGGTTTGCCAGGTGGCAGCAACTGGGCTACTTACAACACTCAAAATCCTGGTGACACCTCTGGAGCCAAACAGTTCAGCCTCGGCATTAATGGAGCAAACGCAGTACCAGAACCAGCATCCATCGCGATTCTTGGTCTTGGCGCACTTGGACTTTTGGTCCGACGACGCAAGAACTCGTAAGAGTTTCTTGCACCAAAGAAAAGGAGACCACATTGGTCTCCTTTTCTTATGCCTGCAACATTCGTAAGAGACTTGGAACACCGGTAGTAGCCGGTTCGGCAATCGAAATAATCTCGCCAAATCGCGAGAAGACCTGGGGAGGATTTGGATCAACCACAAAT
>JAYUOQ010000163.1:0-1801 GCA_043760685.1 Armatimonadota bacterium
ATACGATCAGCCCGTAGGTGTCTTTGAGGATTTCTTCCAGGAGCCAATGGGAGTAAGTGAATGGCTTCCCTTTTTTGCGGAGGATTAGTTCGTTGAGCTTGACCGCTCCACCAACGCCGGGGCGGATTCCTGCTTGAACCAAACTGGCATCTTTGAGGTCACGAGTTTGGATTCTTACATGAGCCTGGCGCATAGCCGGTGACGCCGATTGAGGAATACCGATGAGTTCGCCTGCCCGCATAGTTCGGTATACATCCTCATCATCCAAAGGGAGGTTTGTGACCGAGAAATCTGGAGACTGAATGCGGACACGCTCCTGGGCATCCGACAAGACGTCGTTTCCGCGCAGGCATAAGATGTCGAATTTGTCGAAGAAGTGTTTGGTACTCCTCTTGTCCCATTGAATGATCTGCACCCCGGGCACGGCTGATGGAAGAACCGGCACCGTGTAACAGATCGGCTGGCTTGAAATAATGACTCCAGAAGAGTGGGACCGGAGATTGCGGGGGACGTCCATCAGGTCTTTGGCGAGACGGAAAACCCACCGGAAACGTTCGCGAGGAATGTGGCTATTTTTCAACTCTGGCTTAGAATCAAGGGCGCGTTCGATGCGATCCGGACTGACACTACCGTGCAGTCTTTTGGCGAGGTAGTCGAGATCCTCTTGGGGGATGCCAAGGACTTTTCCGACTTCCCGCACAATACCTCGAGTATTGTAGGTGCCAATCGCGCCAACTGTTGCCACACGATCATAACCATATTTTTGCGAAAGGTAACCGCGCACGTCATCTCGTCTACGGGCTTCGAAGTCAATATCAATGTCGGGGCGTTTGCTTCCGTCTTCGGGAAGGAATCGGTCGAAATGAAGGTCGTGCTCAAAACCATCAATGTGAGACAAGCCGAGGCAGTATGCCACTGCACTATCGACTACTGAGCCTCGCCCGCTGAATACAATGTTTTGTTCGTGCGACCATTTACACATATCCCAAGCAACGAGAAAGTGTCCGGCAAATCCATTTTTGATGATTCGGTCCATTTCGCGATTCAGGCGTTGAGTACGAGTTCCGCGAACGTTCTTGCACTTCTCGGGTAGGTCGGATGCGCGAGAGTAGACGATTGAGTGAAGCAGTTCTACCTCGTCGTCGCAAAAGGCGGGCAAAACCGTTCTAGGCGGCAAAACGCTTGCGTCACACCCTTGGGCAACTATTATTGTGTTGGTCAAGAGTTCAGGAGTATCTGAGAACAGTTCTTTCATCTCGGCGGTTGACCGAAGGAATCGCTCGGCATTGAGACCTCGCATTGGACGTTGTTGAACTTCGGGCTGCTCGGGAGTTCTGCGGGGCTTTCGCCCAACGACTTCTTCGATTGCACAAAGGGTTTCGATACAGACGATGGTGTCTTGGGCGGGAAAATGTTGTGGGCGATGGTGGGTGATGCTGTTGCCTGCAACGGGGGTTACTTTCATGGCTGACGCAAGATCGAGAAGTAGGCGGTTAGTTCTTGCTTCCCATGGTAGATAGCACCGCTCAATTTGGACGAATACGTTCGTCCGTCCATACAGATCAACGAGCCGTTGAAGAGTATTTTGAGCTTCCTCTTTGTTGCCTTTGGTGAGGTGTCGATTTACTGGACCGGCATCGCCGCCAGTCAGGCAAAGCAAATCATTCGGAAACCTTGTGAGTCGTTCCCATGTACATAATGGGAACAAGCGTGGTTCCTCTATATGACAAACCGATATTAATTGGGAGAGGTTTTGGTAGCCGAATGGAGTCTTTGCTACTAGGATGATTTCGCCTCCGTC
>JAYUOQ010000164.1:0-1800 GCA_043760685.1 Armatimonadota bacterium
CTTTCAACTAATAAGAAAGAAGATCTTAAGAACTTCAAACACAAAGATGTGGAAGTGAAGATTGAAATGATCGATCCAGCAAATGCCAAGGATTTCTACTTCAAAGATTCAATCTACTAGTCAAACCCTTCCGTAATTAAAAGCGTTGAGTGAGAATTCCTCACTCAACGCTTTTTGCTTCAACACAATCAAGCTGTTTTAAGATTGACGAGAACAGTCTTTGGATAGGCAAGATTGATTCCACAATGCTCTGCTCCAAAACGTTATCTCTGCTAGTAGACAACTGGACAAAATAGGATTTGTCGGGATTTTGTGCACTAAATTTTATTGCAATCGCAGATCGCACTCTTCCCTCCACAAATATAGACCTCTCCATCGAAGCAGATTTTGGCAATCTCTCAAGCGAATCCATGATCCAGTATTCTTTCTCATTTAGCTGCTTACGGAACCAATCAACAAAGGAGAGAGGAATACTCTGCTCGGAATCGAACTCAGATCCAAATTCGTTCTTTGCCCAAGATTGAAGAACGCTTAAAGTGCCACGTTTATGGTCAGCCTCCATTATTACCGCGAGGTCACCACCCACTGATTTGGATAAGCTTGATAGCGTAATCACAATCTCTTTTGATTGCTGATTCGGAGTTGCTTCCAAGTGAGCCAAGGTCCGTTGCACCAAGAGTTCGTTCAACTTACTGCGTTGGATGATTTCCTTATTTTCGTTTATGAATGGTGTAACGTCTTTATACATAATGAAATGACCAATGACTGAGCCCCTTACGGTCACATTGCAAAATGTTCGCTCTAGAACTCGACCGTTTGTCATGGTCATTTGATCAACTGTCTTTTCCTGACCAGATTGCGATAAGCTTCGGATCCTTTGGGTCGTTGATTCATCCAGCTTTATTGGCCGATTCTGGCAACTGTCAATAAATGAAGATATGTCACTTCCAATAAGCTCTTTCGGCTTCAAGACACAACCTGCAATTCGACAAAGTTGTTCATTAATGTAGTTAACTTTCAATCCGTTGTTAGTAAACAAGACACCAACGTCAAGCAAGTTCATGAGCGAGTTCAATTGTGCGGTCGCCAGCAACTGATGCTGCTCAGCAAGGCCCTTCGACTGAAGCTTTTCCTCTAACTCAACAACCTTCCGTTCCAGATGATCCAAATCTTCTTCAAAGTACTCGCGAAGAAATTCGGCAATAACCTCAGTTCGGCTGGACGAATCATATCTAATCAATATTCGCTTCCAATATGTCGCAACGGTATCCGTGGTTATTTCAAGCAGTTGGGCAATTGTCTTGTCCGTATTGCCCTCCATTGCCAACCAAATAACTTGCGTCTCACGAGGCAAGTTGGCAAATTCAAAATCGGTTCCTGGGTAAAAATCCATGGATCTAAGCAAATTAACAGACGAACATACAGGGTTTTAGTTCCCTAAAGTTCAAAACTTTTAGGATTTCAAAACTAAGGTGGTAGAAATCAACTATAAATTACCTGGATCAAATTTCCTAAAATCTATAAAAAATACCAGTTATATCAAACTATGGAGAACTTCTACTGCTTTTGTGATCACCGGATCTGGCTCACCGTCCTTCCGGACTGCAGTTACTTCAGCGTCAGGCTTTATCGGATTGGCTTCAAGGCGAATCCCCTTAACCGTAATGTAATCCGAGACAGGATATTGGATGCTAAAGCCTTCAACAAGCTTCCTAAAAACTGAGCTAAGCACGGCCCCCGCCGATGGTGTTCCAACAATTTTCGCATCAGCTGTTTCTTTAAGCGCAGCTGCACAAATTT
>JAYUOQ010000165.1:0-37546 GCA_043760685.1 Armatimonadota bacterium
GCTGGACTATCCTGGCTTGGGCTACAACAAGGACATGATTTGCATGTCTGGAAATATGTTTGCCATGACCGGCAGTTCAGGCTTTAATGGCGTTCAAATCATGGCCTTTGACAAAGCAACCCTTTATGGTGGAACTGCAACTCCATTCAAATTCAATACGGGTGGTTTTACGGTTCAACTTGCAAAAACACTAGATTCAACGTCACCAGCTGTATATGCGGTCAACACGGAATCCCAGAATTCGATGACCCTGACGGCAATAACTAAGTCTGGATCATCGTTTAACGTTACCCAAGCATCGGTTCCTGTTCCAAAGTGGGACTATGACCAAGGCTTCATTACCGGACCAGGTGGTGTACAAGTACAAACAAACGATCCACGTCAATTGGTAGCGACGTCATGGAACGGTCGAATTCTATCCAGCCACTCCGTTGCGGTATCAAGTTCAGATCAGCGACCAGGGGCTCGTTGGTATGACTTCAAAACCAACGGTTGGCCCGTTTCTGGCACTCCAACTCTGTTCCAGTCAGGACAAGTTAATCCGCCAACGGGCCACGGATATTCCTTCCCGGCTGTCCAAATCGATAAGAAAGGAGGAATTGGAATGACGTTTTCGATGATCGGTTCATCAACTCCTGGCAAAGTAATGGCCAGTGGAAGACGACCATCAGATCCGCCAGGCACAATGGGTGCTCCTATTGTTTTGGAGAATTCCCTATCTGGCACCTATAATGGCTTCTCGTCAAGGTGGGGCGACTACTTTGATCTTGAGCTTGATCCAAATGACTCAAGCACGTTCTGGGCTGTTGGTATGGGAGCCGGAACTAATGGCAGATGGCAAACCTTTATTAAGAGTTTCAAGGTCAGCTTGCCCGACACAGACCTGCTTCAGGTACTTCCTTCGGGAGTAACCACTGTCGCCGGTACCTTAATGTCTGGAAACAAGACCAGCTTGTATAGTCCAGGCTCGGTCACCCTCGACATTCAATCCAAATCAGTAAGTGGATTGGGTCAGGTTGCGGGATTCAATAGTGTTTACACCATTCCGTTTAGCGGCGGAGTAGACACCCTTCGAGTCTTCCTTAAAGCATCAGGAGCAACGGGCTCTTCAGCCCTTGTTTCTTTGCTAAACGTGCAGAAAGGAGTCTATGAGCAAGTAACTACGTTTGGATTGTCTTCAACCGGTGTATCGAAAGTACTTGAGTTAACGCCTGCCCAAATTGCTTTATATGTTAGCAGTACAAAGCAAGTCTCGATGATCGTAAGAGGTGTAAATCCGACTCGTTCGGGTGCCGCTCCAGCGGTATTCACTTTCAAGACAGATCAGGCAACATTAGGCGCGGCTGAAGTCGTAAACTAGGTTCAATTAAAGGGAAAGGGACCGTGTCAATTTGTCACGGTCTCTTTTTTCATTGCTTTGCCATCAATTCTTATGGCATTTCTACGATTAGTACATGTGTTTCCCAGGCAAAGTGGGTAACGTTGGGAAAAATACGTCCGTACTTTAGTCGTTGATTAACCGGACGGAATTAGTATTTTTTAGCCTTTCGGAATAGAGGAATACACAAGCAAATGAAAACACTGAAAAGTTGGTCGTCAATGGCCTGCCTTGCGACGTTAGCGCTGAGCGCCGTCTCGGGAGCACAAAGCTGGACAAAAATGGTTGCGACTGGCGGTCCACAACAAGCTGGCGAGCCAATCCTTCTTACCGATGGAACAGTTATGGTTCATGACATCATGTCGCCAGATTGGTATCGGTTGACACCTAACAATAAGGGAAGTTATGTGAATGGGACTTGGAAAAAAGCAGCAAGTATGGCTGCAGACTATGGTCCCCTTTATTTTGCATCAGCGGTTTTGAAGGACGGACGCTTGCTCGTCATGGGTGGCGAATACAATTTGGGACCTGCCGTTTGGACCAATAAAGGTGCGATCTACGATCCAATCAAAAACAAATGGACATCTATGTCTGCACCAACAGGTTGGAACAATATTGGTGACGCCCAATGCACAGTTCTGTCTGACGGGACATTTGCCCTTGCAATGCCGTTCGATACAAGAATGGCAGCACTGAATGCTTCTACTCTTACGTGGACTGCGATGAGCAACATAGGTAAAGCTGATCGGCATGATGAAGAGGGCTGGACATTGTTGCCAGATGGCTCAATTTTGTGTCCAGACGCTGAAGCTGCACCCGGCACCGAGCGATACCTTCCAACCCTTGGTAAATGGATCTCGGCGGGAGCAACTCCAGACTTTTTAACTGACGCTGGTTCCGAAGAAATTGGTCCTTTGGTATTACTTCCAACTGGCAAGGTTCTTGCGATTGGAGCTATTGGACACAATGCAATGTACACCCCGGGAGCAAATCTTTTGGATACCGGTTCTTGGGCTGCACTTCCGGAGCTTCCGAATATTGGGGGACAATTAGGTCTAGCCGATGCTCCTGCTTGCTTACTTCCGAACGGACATGTACTTTTTGGTGCAAGTCCAGGCGTCTTTGCAAGTCCCACGAACTTCTTCGAATTTGATGGCGTCGGTACCTTTACTCCAGCACCAACGCCAACAACTGGAGGCGCTCATCCTTGCTTTACTGGCAACTTTCTCATGCTTCCAGCTGGACAGGCACTTTACACAAACTTTAGCTCGAACGTTGAAGTTTACGACTATGCCGGAACTTTCCAAAATTCCTGGAGACCAACAATCACTTCAGTTCCATCGATATTGATTCTTGGTAAATCGGCTGTACTCAAAGGGCGCCAGTTGAATGGTCTTTCTCAAAACAGTTTTTATGGCGACGATAGCACGAATGCAACAAACTACCCGCTTGTCAGAATTACGTATAAGACTGGCGCTAAGCATGTCGCGTACTTCCGAACATCTGGACACAGTTCGATGGGTGTAGCAACTGGCCCATTGGTGGTTTCGACAAACATTGACGTTCCTTTGTTAGCTGAAACCGGCCCAGCGACCCTAGAAGTTGTAACTAACGGTATTCCTTCCTTGCCAGTCAACGTGACCATTGCAAAGGACGCATTAAAGCCGGACGCAATTGGAATGTTTGAAGGTGTAAGTAGCGTGGGTGGTCTTGCCAACGTCATAAGCTCGGACGATTCATACTTCAAAGTTAATTCAATCCTTTTGGCTGGTACGGGTCATGTCGCTTCTGGATTTGCAACTTTCACAGTACCAGGCGGAACAGCTTCAACCCTTCAGTTCTCATTTGAGACGAGTACGACTGAACTTGTTCAAGCCTTGTTTTTTGTCTACAATTACAGCACGAGCAAGTATGTCAACTTTGGAAGCGTTTCCCAATCAGGCACTGACAAAATAACGGACTTTCAAGTTCCCAATGCAGCCGCCTATATTGGACCAGGTGGAGCAGTAAAAGTCTTGGTAAGAGCGGTCAATCCATCAAGGGCAAACAAAATTGCTACTCCAACCACGCTCAGGTTCGACCAAGTTTCCTTGACCCCGGGATAGGTCAAAACCAAACGACAAAAAAAGAGCTTCCAATATGGAAGCTCTTATTTTAGCTAACCGGTTCGCCTTTTCTTAGTGCGGCGAGATTCCCAGCTATAGACTCCAAAAATCTTCACGTCTATTCCCCGCTCAACCCATCCAAAAAGATACTTAGCGGCTCCATTTCTACCTAAGGGCATTCGGATACAACCATGTGATGCGGGATAACTTGGTACCGACGGGTAGCCGTGAAAGAATACATCGCCATTGACCTGAACAGCATAAGGCATCTCCGCATTGTTGTATTTACGAGAGTAATGCATTCTCTCCTTTGGGCCAGTTTTGAACTCGCCGTTCGGCGTGTTATGGCCCGGTTTACCGGTACTGACGTTTGATTTAAGAACAACAATGTCACCCTGAAAAGCCGTAAGTTCTTGGGACGCCTTGTCCACCTCGATACGTTTTTTGCCGACTACTACGTCAAAAACATTTGCGTAGTGCTGGATAGTCACTCGACCATCTTCTTTGGTTGGCTCAAGTGTTCCATCGAGCTTCTCAATTTCACGGATTGGAATGATGATACTGCCATTAAAAAGTCGACGAAACCCAGTAAATGTTTGACCACCGATTGTCATAACTTTTTCGTCTTTGTCTAAGTCCAAATCCAGCGAAAGCCGCTCGGACAATGTCCTTGCAAGAACATAGGTCACCCCTGGCTTATCGGCAAAAGTTATTCCTTGAACATCTTCTCCCTTGATTGGGATTATTTTTGGAACTTCTAGTGGTTTGACTTGCCCTTGAGTTCCCTCAACTTTTGGAGGGATTTGGGGAGAGGTAGCTTGCTGTGGAGATTTTCCGGTGGAAGCTGTGGCTATGCCAACTCCAACTATGAAGATGGCACTAAGGAACAAGGGCACAAACCGCGCCTTGCTTGAAATTTTTGTATAGGTGGTATCTAAACCTTGAGACCGATCACTTGTAGTCAATGTAACTCCGCAAAATCAAAAAAAAACTATTCTACTTATTGTGCAATGTGGAAAACTTTTTTTAGATTCAAAATGACAAAAATTTCAGAGTAAATGGCAATTTTGTTCGTTTTGTTGTATGGACTGGGCTAGTGGGCTAGAATAGTTTCACGAAGGGACGATGAACATTTCAAGAATCTGCATCCTATCCTTTGTGTTTCTTACTTCGGCATGTGCCCCGACTGCGACAGAAGGAAAAATCAATATTCGCTATATGGCTTGGGGAAATCCCGAACAATTAGCTCTGGAAGAGCAACTTTGCGAACAATTTAATCGGGATAACCCCGACATTCATGTCAAATTCCTAAAAGTGCCGGGCTCAGCATATGCAAATAAGTCCGTCGTCATGCTCGCATCAGATACCGCGCCTGACGTTCTCAGGGTTGATCACTACAACTTCGCCAACCTTCAACGAAAAGACTTCTTCTTGGATATCACCGAACTCGCGAAAAAGGATCCTACTTGGAACGAGAATGATTTCTTTCCTCAAACAATTGAAGAATGTAAAGTTAACAATCGATTGTTTGGGCTCAACGTTCTGTTTGGCGGAACGGTTATTTACTACAACAAATCAATGTTTGCAAGAGAAGGAGTTGAAGACCCATACAAAATGTGGACCGAGGGCCGATGGACCTACGAGTCGTTTGTTGATTCTGCTAAGAAGCTAACTAAGAAGGATTCGCAAAACCGATTTATTCAATTTGGAATAGCACTTCCGATTTTTCCAACTTGGACTCCTTTCGTTTATGGATTTGGAGGTGAGCTACTTAACGAATCGCATACAAAGTCTATGCTAAGCGATCCCAAGTCAATCGCAGGACTTCAGTTTGTTGCAGATCTTCGTTATAAGCACGGTTGTGCACCAACGCCAGCTCAAGCCGCCAATTCCGCGTTTACCTTTGAGGGCGGAAAACTAGGTATGAGTATTGACTGGATGGGAATGACGCCACGGTATCGAAAGGCGGTAAAAGATTTTGAATGGGATGTCGTCCCATTGCCAGTGGGACCTGTATCGGGCTCCGCAATCGTTAAAGGCAATCAGTTGGTTATTCCCAAGCATTGCAAGCATCCAGAAGCGGCTTGGAGATTTGCTCGATTTATTACTAGCCCCGAGACTGAACAACAACTGTATGTCACCAACCGTAGATGCTTTCCAACTCGAAAAGCAGTCGCCAATAGTCCTGAGTTTCTTGAATCCACTTTGCCACCAACACAAATTCGAATTTTCCTTAGTGCGGTTAAAGGCGGAAAGCAATTGCCAATCGATGAGCGGTGGGCTGAGTGGACAACCTCTATGAATAATGAGCTCGATGCGCTTTGGAGTGGTCGAGAAACCGATGCAAAAATTGTTGCCAAACACACAGCCCAAGCAGTCAACAAAGTGCTTGCCGAGGAGCCCGGATGGTAAAGAAGCGATCTCGAAAGCGGCTCGTTGACCGGCAGGAGTTCTGGGGATTTCTTTTCATTTGCCCTTGGCTGATCGGCTTTTTGATCTTCACGGTTGGGCCAATGCTTTCGTCGCTAGTCCTTTCCTTGTACAAATATGATTTAGCCAATTCAAAATTTGTTGGGCTCGAGAATTATCGTCGACTTTTGACCCAAGACCCTCTGTTTTGGAAGTCATTGAAGAACACTGCCCTTTATGCTCTGCTCACTGTTCCTCTCGGCGTATTGGGATCTCTTGCCATTGCCATTCTTCTCAATCAGCCTATCAAAGGGGTGCGGCTATATCGAACGTTGTTCTACTTACCTTCGATGGTTCCTGCAGTTGCTTCAGCATTAGTATGGCAATGGGTCTTCAATGCCGACAGCGGCATTCTTAACCAAGGGCTGGGGTTTCTTGGTTTACCAAACATTGAGTGGCTTCAAAACGAAAAATACACCCTATTTGCCTTTGTCCTAATGTCCCTTTGGGGAATTGGCGGTCAGCGAATGATCATTTTCCTTGCCGGACTTCAGGGAATTCCAGAAAGCTATTATGAAGCGGCGAGACTTGATGGGGCTGGAACTTGGACCCAGTTTCGACATATCACCCTGCCCTGCCTCTCTCCCGTCATGTTCTTCAACTTAGTTTTAGGTTTAGTTGGCGCATTCCAGGTGTTTACTAGCGCTTACATCATGACCAGTGGAGGCCCTAACAATGCCTCGTTGTTCTATTCCCTTTACATCTTCCGGAACGCGTTTGAGTACTTCAAGATGGGTAAAGCCAGCGCAATGGCGTGGATTCTCTTTGCAATCTTGTTGACCTTTACGCTGATTCAATTTGCCATGTCAAAGCGCTGGGTTCACTACGAAGGTGAAACAAAGTGAAACGAATTCCGACCTACTTCTTGCTTATCATGGGCTCTCTCATGTTCTCGATACCATTTCTTTGGACGATTTCAACAGCGCTCAAATCGTCCGCGGAATATGCCAAAGATCCTGGTCGTTTGATTCCCGTCAACCCTGATTTCTCAAATTTTTCGAAAGCTTGGACGGCATTACCCTTTCCTACATTTGTGATGAACACCGTTTTCGTCACGGTGATCTGTACAATCGCTCAAGTAATTACTGGTTCTTTAGTTGCCTACGGATTCTCACGATTTACCTTTAAGTGGAGGAACTTTCTCTTCTTTACGATGTTGGCAACGATGATGTTGCCGGGGCAGGTGACCCAGATTCCGGTGTTTCTTGTTTGGCGAAAATTGCACGCAATTGATACCTTTTTCCCGTTGATTGTGCCTGCGTTCTTTGGTGGTGGGGCGTTCAATATCTTCTTGCTCCGACAATTCTTTCTCACCATTCCTCGTGAGCTTGATGAAGCGGCGATGATTGATGGCGCGAGCTTCATCAGAATCTGGTGGAGAATACTTCTGCCCCTTTCTGGACCGGCGATTGCCTCAGTGGCACTCTTTTCATTTCTGGGCCATTGGGACGCTTTTGAAGGTCCACTTATCTATTTGAACTCACCTGAAAAGTACACCGTTAGCATAGGATTGCGCATGTTCCAAGATACATTTGGGACAAATTTTGAACAGGTTATGGCGGCATCTCTTGTTCATATCTTGCCAACAATACTCCTATTTTTCTTCGCCCAACGTTACTTCCTTAAGGGCATTGCCTTGAGTGGAATGGGAGGCAAGTAAGGTCTTGTCGCACGTTATTGTTTGCGGGTTAGGACAGGTTGGCTATCGTGTAACGATGTTGCTCCTTCAAATGGGTGAATCCGTAACGGTTGTTGCGGAGGTTGCTCGATCAGAATTTGAAAGGGAGATTCGAGAGCTTGGTGCTTCCGTGATTATTGGCGATGCCCGGGATAGCCTGATCCTTTTAGAGGCAAAGATCGATATGGCAAAGGCGCTCATTTCGGTTACCGATTCTGACCTAACCAATATCGAAATTTCATTAGACGCACAAACACTCAACCCTGCTGTTCGAGTGGTCGCCCGACTATTTGACCAAACTCTTGCCAAACGATTAGAAAAGTCTGTTGGCATCCATCGAGCCCTTGCGATGTCGGTTTTAGCTGCTCCGAGCTTTGCGGCTGCTTCAATCGGATCGGATGTTATAGGCTCATTTGATTTTGAAGAAAGCAATTTTGGCGTCCATTTGCCCATTGACGGCGAAGTGGACATTCAGAAATCAAATCATGAGACCATTTCTAATCGAAGAAAGAAAAAGCAGAAAATCAGTGTAAAGAATTTCGTTCAGAATATTCCTCCACTTCTCATTTGGCTATTACTTGGAATAACCACGCTGGCGATAACGAGCATTTTGGTTTTCAGCGCTTCCATGAAACTCTCACCGATTGATTCAACTTACTTTGTCATCACCACGCTCACAACGACAGGGTATGGGGATATCAGTGTCAAAGACGCGAGCATAGCAGTCAAGCTTTACACTTGCTTGATGATGATATTAGGTTCTGCTTCAGTCGCAATTCTTTACTCGATCATTACCGACTACTTTGTATCTTCAAGATTTGCCGAAATTCTTGGTCGCCAGAAGGTGTCAGGGAGTGGTCATATAATTGTGATAGGGATTGGCAATGTTGGTTTTCGCATCACCGAAACATTGACTAAGCTGGGTTATGCTGTCGTTGCTATAGATAGCAGCGCAAATGCCAAGTATCGCAGCCTGTTGGCAGAATCTGTGACGTTTATCGTCGGGGACGGACGAGATGATGAGACTCTCAGCCTAGCCGGTATTGAGTCAGCCATGTCAGTCATATCGGCCACCCATGACGATGCGGTCAACTTATCCTCTTGCTTGGTAGCCAAAGGGATCAATCCAAATGTCAAAACAGTTGTTCGCCTTTTCGATGGCGGCTTTGCTCGCAAAGTTGAACGAGCTTTGGATGTTGACACTGCACTCAGCGCGTCGAGAATCTCGGCTCCCGGTTTTGTCGGGGCGGCAATTTACGAAGAATCAGTCTTTAGTTTTGTTACGGATGACGAGTTTGTCGCCGTGATACCGGACGGACAAAAGTTTACTTTTGTCCGAAAAAAGATTCAAATCACTACGCCGAAGCAATTTTAGCGGGTCGGGTCATTCGGTATCGGTCCAAAGCAACCGCCACAACAATGATTAGCCCCGTGACAATTTCTTGAATCCAATTTGAAATTCCAAGTTGGGTTGATCCCATATTGATAGTGGTCATGATCAATGTGCCTATTGCCGCACCAATCAAATTCCCTTCTCCACCTAACAGGCTCCCTCCACCAATAACGACGGCGGCAATCATTTTGAGTTCATCGCCAGCGGCAATAGTTGGATCACCGATTTGAACTCGTGAAACTTGCATGAGTCCCGCTATTCCGGCGAAAACGCCACAAATGGCATAGACCCCAACCTTTACGGCGTTGACATTGATTCCACAAAGTCTTGCCGTCTTTTCATTTGAGCCGATGGCAACAACATTTCGACCAAACACTGTTCGATGAAGTATGAGGGTCATCAGTATGAGAAGGATAACCCAAATCCAGGCACCTTTAGGGATGAGTTGCCATCGTTCGCTCTTATCTAATGAGGCAGTAAAGACCTGCAACCAAGTGTCCGGAACGCTACCAACCGTCTGTTCTTTGGCGAAACCTTTGGCTGCTCCCCGAAAGATCAACATGCTTGCCAAAGTCACAATGAAAGGACCTACTTTTAGCTTTGCTACCAAGATTCCATTGATGAGACCAGCGATCAAACCAACAAGAACGCTCACCCCAATCCCCAGAATCGGATTGTTTGTTGCTTTGAGCACAAGGGCAACTACGACAGTGGTTAGAGCAATCGTTGAGCCTGGACTAAGATCAATTCCGCCAGTCATGATAACGTATGACATGCCTATGGCGCCGAGGCCCACGATTACGCCTTGACGCATCATCAGTTCTAGGTTGCCAGGATTGAGAAACGGCTCCTGATTTGGCTTAAAGTGCCAGATGAGAAACATAAAGATGACATAAATTAGAACCCAGGCAATAAAGACCCCAATGACTCCTTTCGCTTTCATGATGTAACGCACAACTCCATAAGTTTCTCTTGACTAGTTTCCGCCACCGGAACAAATTCGCTCAGGACGCCGCGGTTCATGACCGCAATTCGGTCACATATCCCCAATAATTCTGGCAGGTATGAACTGACGATCAGTACGGCTTTCCCGTCCTTTGCAAGTCCATCAATCAATTCGTATATTTCGGCTTTACTTCCGATATCGATTCCTCTTGTTGGCTCATCCAGGATCAATATTTCGCAGCCGGAATGCAATAGCCTTGCGATTGCTACCTTTTGTTGGTTTCCGCCCGAAAGTTCGCAGATGTTTTGTTGAACAGTCCTTGCTTTAACTCGAAGTTTGGTTGAGAATTCTTGGGCTACCTTCTCGTTCTTTGATGTCGAGAACTTCCATCCTTTTCGACCAGGAAAAGTCAGATTCTCCGCAATTGACATGCTTAGGGCCAGCCCCTCTTCTTTACGATCCTCGGACACAAAGCCCGCTCCAAGTTGCCAGGCATTTCGAATGCTTGTTGGACTTGACGAACCAACTTGGATTTTCCCAGAAAGAACTTCATCCAGCGAAAAAATCGATCTCAACAGTTCAGTTCTTCCTGCACCATTTAGTCCAGCAATTCCACATACTTCGCCTTGATGCAACTTAAAGGTCGAATTTTTGGGCTTGCTGTTGGGTCCAGTCAATTGGTCGATCTCAAGAAGCACATTCCCGACTTTGCGATCCGATCGAGGAAAGAGCTCGGTCATGTTTCGACCAACCATGTGATGAATGATTTCAGGCTCAGTAACTGATGACATCAAGCCCTGATGGACAAGTTCTCCGTCCCTCAAAATTACAATTCGGTCGGCAATTTCTCGAAGCTCATCGAGAAAATGTGAAATATATACAATTGCCTTGCCTTGTGACTTCAACCTCTGAACTAAGTCAAAAAGGTTTCGAATATCACTCTTCGTTAAACTGCTTGTGGGTTCGTCCAACAAAACGTATTTCGAGTTAATTGCTTGAGTCCGAGCTATTTCCACGACTTGTTGGAGAGAAATTGATAGGTCACGGACGAGCCTTGCAGTATCCAAATCTTGATAACCCAATGACTCGAGAATTGGACGAGCCATCTTCTCTGCCTCCTTGGGAGAAAAACCGCCCTTACCCATTTGCCCCAAGTAAATATTCTCAGCAACCGTCATGTGGGGGCAGAGGGCTAGCTCCTGATGAACCAAAGATACCCCCCTGCTCAGCGCATCTTGTGGATTCTTAGGATGATAAAGCTGTTCATCCAGCAACAATTGTCCTTCATCTGGAGTTTCTTCTCCGGACAAGATTCGCATCAATGTGCTTTTGCCGCTACCATTTTCCCCGGCAATAGCAAGAACCTCCCCGGGACATATCTGGAGGGATACGTTGATGAGTGCCTTTGTCAAGCCATAACTTTTATGAATTCCTTGAGCTTCAAGCATGGCTTTTTTGTTTTACCTTTTAGCTCTGGGCAAGTTCATCGAGAAAAACAACTCTTCCCTCACGTCGAGATTGCTCAGAGGCAAATACAATCTTGTGGCTCATGAGCGAGTTCTCTAGGTTCGTCGTTACCAGGCCAGGATTATTTGTTTCAATTGCCTCAATAAGGGTTCTCAGCACCAAAGGATCTGCTCCGCCGTGTCCACCCTCACGGGCAGGAACTTCAATGACTTCGTGCTTCTTTTCACCCCAAAATTCATGAACTTCTACTACTCGAGTCTCCGTCGCCGCTTCCAAATATCCTTTCGTACCATGTATTCGAATCCTTCGACCTCCAAAGGGAGTGAATGCGGTCATTGTAAATGTGACCGTTTGTCCTCTCTTAAACTCCATCGAAACGACTTGATGATCGACAACGTCGTTATCGGTTTGGAACACGCACTTACCGTAAGGACCACTTTGCAATGCTTGGGTGAGCAGGTCTCCGGTCATGGTTAAGCCAACCGACTGTCCCCAACCCTTACCGGGAGTTCCATAGACTTTCATCGCATGATAAGGGCACTCTGACTCTGCAGGGCAACCGTCTAGGCATCGAAGCGGTGCACCCGCTGGTGCGTTTTCTTTTCGAAAGAATGACAAAGACCCAAACGAGTTGACTCGGACACACTCGTCATGGACAAGATCAAACAAGATGTCAATGTCATGACAGCTTTTGGCTAGAAGCATAAAAGCGCTTCTTCCTTCGTTGCCCCAATTACCTCGGACAAATGAGTGGGACTGGTGAATATGTTCGACAGCTTCTAGTTGGTCGACACTGACAATATCACCAATTCTGCCAGATCGCAGGACTTCCCTCACGGCGGCATAAACATCGTTGTATCGGAGGCTATGACAGACACTGGCAATTGTCCCGGCTTTTTTGGCTGCATCGGCAATCTTCACACAGTCAGCGAAGGCACTTGCCATTGGCTTTTCGAGCAGCATGTGGTACCCAAGCCCAAAAGCTGCCACCGCAGAATCTACGTGGTGTCGATCCATGGTAGTGTTCACCACAACGTCAGCAAGTTTAGGTTGCGACAAGGCTTGCTCCCAAGTTTCAAATTGAAGTTCCACCGGAATGTTATGCATTTCGGCTATTTTCTGGCGGCTATCGGGGTTTGGTTCAGCAACCGCAACCAGGGTTCCTTTAGCGTAATCCTCCGCAAGAATTTTGGCAAACATGGTTCCCCTTGAACCTGCCCCTAACAACAAAAAAGTTAACTTGGTTTCCATTGAATCCGTTAATCCTAGCACATACTGATTTTCCAGTCGAATAGCTGTAAACTATCAACCTAACAAAGCGTTTAAATTTAGAGGCTTAGTATTATGAAATTCTTTCTTCTCACTTCTGCGATGGCGGTTCTCGGAACGGCCTTCCTAACCCAATCTGATCTTCCGGCAGTGGTTAAGAGCCATGTCACAATTCTTCAAGACGCCAAGTCTCTCAAGGCTGAGTTTACGGTAACAAAGCTAAGTGGCGGACTCGAAAAAGGAACTCTTACCTATTCGAAAGCCGGGATGTACAAAATTGATATGCCATCCAAGATGATTGAATCTGACGGAAAATTGGTTTGGACACTTAACAAGCAAGCAAACACGTACACGGAAATGCCAGCCTCGTTGGCACCAACAAAGGACTTTCATGTATGGGCTTGGTCCGCGTTCTTTGGTGCGGATGCTCTGAAAGGAACCAAAGATTATTCGGTTAAAGGCAACAAGACGATAAAAGGAAATCCAGTCACCGAATATGCCGGCAAGATGGCAAATGACAAACCATTTAGCCTGTTTTTGGACCTAAAGACTGGTGTCGCTCGAGGAGCGAGCAATTCGGAAGTCGTTGTAATGGCACAAGGAGACATTGTCCTTGGGAAAGATGTTATCGACGTCAAAGAATTCACGTTTGTTCCGCCAGCCGGAGCAAAGAAGGAAGAGAAGCCAGCTGCAAGTTCCATAACGTACTCTCAGGTTGAAACTATTCTTAAAGCCAACTGCCTCCCATGCCATAGTGCAGGAAACCGGAAAGCTGGCTTGTCGGTTGATTCCTATGAAGGCGTGATGGCAAAGGTTGTTGCTGGCAATGCAATGAATAGTGGTCTGTTCCGAAGCATTGGTGGACCAATAGCTACGATGCCACAAGGCAAGGCTCCGCTCGCAAAAACTGATCTTGACATCATCGAAGGATGGATTAACGCAGGCGCTAAGAATCAATAATTGAAGATTCTAGGGAACCATTTCAGAAAGAATGGTGACCTACAAAAAGAGAACCCCGCCAGAGTTTGGCGGGGTTCTCTTTTTTTTGATTTATGGATACTACTTCTTACCAAGCAAGGCTTTCACTTCTTCAGATTCCATGTTCGCTTTGTCCACCAAGATGGCCCCAGTGTCAATTCTCTTTTCAATCGTTCCACCCTTGAGCACTTTGACCATGTTTTCTACGGCGAGCTTGCCCATGTTTGTTGGATTTTGAAGAACAAGTCCTTCGATTTCCCCGGAAGTTACTGCTTCGAGCAATTCTTTGGATGAGTCAAATCCAACAAATTTGACCTTGGTTGTTAACTTGCCATTTTGAAGGGCCTTCATCATGCCAAATGCTGTGGACTCGTTGGGACAGAATATGCCTTGAATGCTGAGCCCGTCTCCGGCTTTGAATCGGGTGAGAAGGTTCTCACTTGCAGTTTGTGCTGATTCCCGAGTTGCTCCACCATGTTGCTCATCGCTTACGACTTCGAGTCCGCCCTTCTTCGCAGCATCCAAGAATCCTTTTTCACGAGCCATTGTGCTTGCTGAGCCCTCGGCATATCTCAACATAATGACCTTTCCTTTGCCTCCAAGCGCTTTGGCTAGCCTTTCTCCACCCATATAGCCGGCCTTTTCGTTGTCGGTGGCAATGAAGCTTTCTGTTTCAACGTCCTTCAGACCACTATCGACAATGATCATCTTAATTCCTTTCGCAATGGCTTCTTTTGATGGAGTTTTCAGAGCTTCTTCATCGAGCGGAGCCATGATAATGCCATCGACTTTTTGATTCGTGAAGTTTTCTACAACCTTGATTTGATCGGCTTTGTCATCTTCCTTTTGGGGACCTTTCCAAATCAACTCTACGTCATTCGCGGCTGCGGCACCTTCAGCACCAGCTTGCATCGCCTTCCAAAATTCGTGGGTAGAACCTTTGGGAATAAATCCTATTCGGAGTTTCTTAGTGGGTGCGCCCCCGGTCGCGGTATTGGTTTCCGGGCTGGAACTACATCCGACAATCGAGAGAGCGAGAATTGCTATAAGAAATAGGCTACGTTGCACCCTTTCGTTTTACCAACTTTGGGGGTTTTCGGCAATACTAAATGGTGTCAAGTTAAAGAATATTTCTGCTTGAACCTCCATCAATTCCGATTTCATCCAAAAATGTCCTTGGTCACGAATCAAATGGAGAAATGGAACTATGCGCCTCTCTCAGGATTCAAATAACCGAAAAGCCGTGCAACGTCGAGAAGTTTTTACTGCCTGGATATTACTGTCAGCCCCTATTATCGGGTTTGTAGCCTATTTAATCGCCTACCTTGGTTTGCAAATTGGCCAAGGGAACATACCGCTGGTTGCGGCAATGGCACTTGCCGTATCTTGCCTATTACTCTTGTCATGGATGTTCATCATCCATACCGATGCCGATTGGCGTAAAACGGCGAAGTTCATCGGCTTCGGCCTTATTTTCGAAGGCGTAGTGCTTTTTATGACAAGGGCATCCGGTAAAGAAGCGTCTATCTATTTTGGTGCAGGATCAATCCTCATCGGACTCATCCTGCTATTCGGCTCAAAAAAGCACTAAACGATCAGGGCTTTACTATTTCTGGAGTCGGCAAGCCTAGGCCTTCAATTTGTTTCAAGATTTGCGCTTTATCTCCGACAAGTACAAACATGGCCCTGCCCCTGCTCAAGTACTTCGATGCGACCGAGTTAAGACGTTGAGCATCAAAGCCTTGAATTTTTGAGATTCTTTGGTCAATGTCGGACAATGTAATGCCCGAATCCATGACGGACGAGCCAACATTTACAATACTTTCCAATGACGTGAACTCAGTAACAATGTCGGTTCTCATGATCTGAGCCGCCTTCCCGGCTTCGGTGCCATCGATATCTCCTTTTTCAAGTCGAGCGATCTCATTTAGGAATTCCTTTATAGAAGCCCCAGTTACGTCTGCACGAACGGAAGAGGACATCGAGAACCAACCTATGTAAGGATCTGATGCAAGACGCGATCCTGCCCCATAGGTATATCCTTTATCTTCGCGCAAATTCTGATTCAACCGACTCGTGAAACTACCACCCGAAATCATGCGAACTCCATCAAGGTCGAGGTAGTCAGTGTCATTTACGTTTACCGCAGGGAAAAGTACGTTTATGACCGTTTGGACGGCGTTTGGGCGATCAACAATCACCAGTCTAGCGCCTTGACTCGGTATTGCAGGGATATTAAATTTCGTGGTTCCAACTATTGTGCCCTGAGCTGACTTTCCAACCGTAGACGACAACATAGCTTTGGCGTCAACAGCGCTCCAACCACCGGCAACAAAGAATTCTGGCTTTAGTTTTTGGATCTTTTTCGCGGTTGACAATATGTCTTCGTACCTAATTCCATTTACACTTTCAATCGTCCCTACAACTGGTTTGGCATATGGATGGCTTTTACCCAGGAACTCCCTTTTGGCCACTTTCTGGGCAACCGAATTTGCCGAGTCATTCTCTTGGTTCAGTTGAGCCAGTAACTCGGCTTTGTATTGATCAAAATCGTCTTTGGCAAGGGTTGGTGCCGACAACACGCCTTGGAACATGGCCAAGGCTTGGACGGCATTAGAAAGAGGTGCTTCGAGGCTAAATGTGGTTCCTCGTAACGTTGCCCCACCGCCGACACTAGCGCCGATCAGATCAAGTTGAGCAGAGAACTGAGTGCCAGTTAACTTGTTTGCTCCTCGCAACATGAGTTCGGTCGTCATAGCGTTCAAACCTGGCTTCGTATCTTCAATTGAGCCAATGTTAAGATGAGCCCGCACCGAAAACATTGGAACACCTGGTCTACTCCAGTAAGATACGGAAGTGCCATTTGGCATTGTCATCCGGGCTGGCTTCGGAGTCGTGAATAGGGTTGCTTTGTCAATTCCGGGTTGATCATCGCGAGGGTTTTTTGCGGTAGGAGCGGTTTCTGGAATTACCCTGATAATCAGATTTTTTCCAGTCAAGTACTTTCCTACAGCCGCCTTAACTGCGGCAGGAGTGACCGCTTTATATGCATTTATTTCTCGTTGAAATGAGTCAGGATTCCCGTAGTAGAATTCATATTCGTTCATCCGGTCTGCCTTTTGGTCAAGATTCTGTAGAATCGAAGAAATTGCTGACTCTTCCTTAGCAACGATCCGTTTCAGTTCATTTGCTGTCGGCCCATTCTTAGCTAAGTCATTGATAATAGATTGGATTACCTTTTCCATATCACCTTGCTTCTTATCTGGTGCCAAAGTCGCATCAATATAGAACATCGATCCAAGATATTTGCTGTCCAAACCTGCAGATGCTTCGGTGGCCAGACCGAGTTTATTTACCAGAGTTTCTTGCAATCGACTTGCTAATCCGTCACCTAAGACCTTGGCTGCGATCTTCATCTCGAGATCTCCGTCCTTAGTGGTTGGTGGAGTGTGCCAAACCAAAACGGATTTTGATGCTGAAACGGCATCAACAAGTGTTAGCTTTGCTCCAGGAAAGGCAAACGGTTGGACCTGCTTTCTCGGCACATCGTTTGCTCTCGGCAGGGTGCCAAACAGCTTGTTAACCAGCGGCTTGATTTTCGCAGGGTCAAAGTCTCCTGCTACGATTAATGAAGCGTTGTTAGGAACATAGAATGTTGAGAAGAACGATTGGACATCTTCGACCGAGGCAGCAGACAAGTCCTCATGAGAACCAATCACGGACGTGGAATAGGGATGCCCTTTGGGATACATGAGACTGTTGATCATCTCATATGCCTTTCCGTAAGGAGTGTTCTCGGTATTTTGCCTTCGCTCATTCTTGACGACATCTCTTTGCAGATCAAGCTTTTTGAGGTTCATTGCTTTGCCAAGATCTTCGAGCCGATCAGCATCTAACCAAAGCAAAGTCGGAAGCAAATTTGACGGTCCAAATGAATAATAGTTCGTCCGATCTTCGGCGGTAGATGCATTGTTTTGACCACCGGACCTTTCCATAATCTGGTCAAACTGACCGCCAGGAACTCGGTTTGTGCCCATGAACATTAGGTGTTCGAACAAATGGGCAAATCCACTTCTTCGTTCTGGTTCGTCTTTTGATCCGACGTAGAACCAAGTGTTAATTGTCGCAACAGGAAGGGTTTTGTCCACATGGAGAATTACTTTTAGCCCGTTGGCAAGGGTGTATTTTTCATAGGGGACCTTGATGGCCTGGGGTCCGCCCGTGGACAACAAAGAAAAGACTGCAACCGATAGAAATGTCATGTGACATAGTTTACGTTCAAAGCAAGTACTATTGACATCAACGTGCTTAGTGCCTTTTTAGGATTTCAAATCATGGTTGGTCTTCGCACCCGATATGTGGACTTCAACAGCCGACTTGACCTGCAGGTAGTCGTGGATCGTGAGCAAGGACAATATCTTGGGCACCCAACTACGCTGCTGATGCCCAACGGAAAAACTTTGTTGTGCGTCTATCCGAAAGGACATGGCTCTGGACAGATTCTTTATAAGCGAAGCAATGACGCCGGACAAACTTGGTCGGAACGATTGCCTACACCTCCTAGTTGGGCGACGGGTAAAGAAACTCCGACCATTCACCGGCTCATCGATGCCCATGGAAAGGGTCGACTACTTCTTTGGTCTGGTCTCTATCCCGCTCGAACTTCGCTTTCGGAAGATGAAGGCATTACATGGTCCGAATTAAAGCCAGCAGGCAACTGGGGAGGAATTGTCGTCATGAGTGCCTTGGAACCCATTAGGGGACAAAAAGGGTCGTACGCCGCATATTTTCATGATGACGGCAGGTTCTTTGCGGAAGGAAAGAAATCTACGGGAGTTTTCACTTTGTACCGGACCGTAACGATTGATGGGGGCGTGACATGGAATGCTCCAACAATCGTACTTTCTCGGAACGACCTACATCTTTGTGAACCAGGAATCATCCGATCTCCGAACGGAAGAACTTTGGCGATGCTGCTCAGAGAAAACAAAAGAGTTCGAAACTCGCAAGTGATTACTAGTAAGGATGAAGGTCTCACTTGGACCGAGCCTCGGGACCTTCCGGCAGAATTAACGGGAGATCGTCATGCCGGCAAGTACCTCCGAGATGGGAGACTTTTTATCGGATTTCGTGACATTTCACCAAGAGGCACTGGCACTGTGACCGATGGAGACTGGGTGGGTTGGATAGGAACCTTTGATGACTTGGAGAAAGGATTGCCGGGTCAGTATCGGGTTCGACTCAAAGATAACACCAGCACGTGGGATTGTGGCTATTCTGGTGTCGAAGTTCTGCGAGACGGTACCGTGGTAACAACGACATATGGGCACTGGGATCAGGGTCAGCCACCGTACATAATGTGCGTTCGATTCAATCCGTCAAAAATGCCAGAACTTCAACCATATAGGAATTCACAAAAATAGAATTGGGTAATTCGGGCAAACTATAGAAGTGATTCTTGTCATCGACAACTACGACTCTTTTACATACAACTTGGTGCAATACCTTGGGCAGTGTGGTGCAGAAATCGTTGTTAAACGGAATGACGAGGTTTCGATCGAGGAAATTCGTGACATGAAGCCAGATGGCATCATGCTTTCCCCAGGTCCTTGTACGCCAAAAGACTCGAAAGTATGCCTCAATGTTTTAGATGCCGCCTTGAAGCAACAACCTGGCTTCACCATTCCAATATTTGGCGTGTGTCTTGGGCACCAGGCCATAGGAGAAGTAACTGGGGTGCCCGTTGTTGTGGCCGAGAAGATTATGCACGGCAAGGCCTCGCTGGTTCAGCACGACGGACAAGGAGTATTTAAGGGCATGCCAACCCCATTTAGCGCCATTCGATATCATAGTCTCGTAATCGGAAAGTCGACGCCTCCGCCTGGGTTCATTGTTACGGCGAGATCGTTGGATGACGACGAGATTATGGGTGTCCGGCATGAATCATTGCCAATTGAAGGTGTTCAATTTCATCCTGAGTCAGTGCTGACTGAGCAAGGGTTTACCATTGTCGAGAACTTCTTCAATTCCACTAATGCAAGCTGTCCTTAATCTGCCTTTTGATTGAATTTTTCGCCGTAATTCCATCGAGTGAAGACATTGAAACGACGACTTGAGATTCACCTTCATTTCTGACTCGTACGGTAAATGTCTTATATCCTTTTTCAAATTGAACCGGCAGGTTGTAGGTTAATTCCCATCCTTTGCTGATCACGTCCTTGAATGTCGGAACCGTATCGGCGGTATCAAATGCAAGGCACTTCCCCATTTGCTTCTTTGCTTCGTCAAGTACGGTTTGGACTTGCTGTCGCGTGCCTTCCAACACTAGTGAGCTGGTGTCTTTGTTAGCGTAATGGTCCTTGATCAAATTATTGACGAACGCCTTGTTTCTTCCTATTTTTGAGGCTAATTCATCAAACGATGACTTGCCAATGATCGCCATTGGCACAAGTAAACAAAGTGCTGATCCAATAATCCAAGCGAGCCACGGTTTCTTCTTTCGAGATTTCACTAACGATAAGAAACAGTGGTCGAGTAACCAGAGTTCCAATTACCAGGATTCAGGGCTTATTTGAATCCGGAGCCGCTGCCTTGTCAGGATCAAGGCTTATGGAAGTGATTTTCATCTGCTCTTTGAAGTTTTTGACCACGACAGTAAAAACACCATTGCCTTTCTCAAATTTTGCCTTTGCCGTTAACGAAACAAAAAAGCCTTGTCCGTTACCTTCATTGTTGGCTTTAAAAGCCTTTGTTCCCGTTGTTACCTCGCCTAATTCTACTAGTGGACCAAGGTTCTTTTTTAAGGTCGCAAAGAGCTTTCTTGTTTCCTCTCGCTTCTCAGGAGTGTTGAAGGAATCATCGGCGAACTTAGAAAACTCATTCTCATCCCAGTTCTTCGTGGTGCTCTTGAGGACATTGGCGACAAAAACCTGGTCTTTCGACACGGTTTCCATTATCTTCCCGGTAGCAGTTTTGAAGAAAAAGAAGATCCCTGTACAGCAAATTACTAAAAGGGCAAGGAACACCGCAAGACCAATGCCAACCTTTTTATTCATCGCAATCCTTCTTTCCGCGGTTTAGTCCGTTACTTTCTTAGCTTCTTCAATGTTGATGTTGGTTGGAATACGGAAAATGAAGTCTGAACCCTTGTTGAGGTCCGATTCAACCCAGATTTTTCCAAAATGAACATTCTCAACTAGGTGTTTGACCAAGAAAAGACCAAGACCTGTTCCATAAATTCGTCGGTTATCTTCGTTATTAACTCGGTGAAACCTTTCAAATACTTTTTGGAGATGATCCTTTGGAATCCCAAGTCCTTGATCCTTGACTCCGATGACCAAAGTTTCGCCTTCTTGCTTCGCATGAATGACAATATCTCCACCATTTGGTGAGTACTTGATTGCATTGTTAAGAAGATTGGTCAAGATTTGATCCATCTTGTCTTCGTCTCCAACGATCAGGTCTGGAAGTTCGCCCTTAACATCGAGTTTAATAATGTGCTTATGCGTTGCTTGCTGTTGAACTTTCTGAGCCTTGTCAAGAAGAGTCTTCATGTCAACATGCGTGTAGTTTGGCTTCAGCGACTCGCCGGCTTCGATTCGGCTCGTGTTAAGAAGGTCGTCAATAAGTCTTCGTAACCTGTCACATTCGCCAACAACAATGCCAAGGAATTCTCTCTGATCGGCCTTGTCATAAAGTTCGTCGTCAAGACCATCGAGCAATGTACTGGAAAAGCCCTTGATTGCCGTGAGCGGTGTTCGAAGTTCGTGGGAAGCCATGGCAACGAAACTCGATTTCATTCGATCAATATTTCGAATTTCAGTTACGTCAGCGAGAATCGCGACAACTCCAATTCCCTTTCCGTCCTGTCCGAGAACAGAGGCAAATTGTGATTCATAAATTCGCTCGAAACCACCAAGAGTCAAATGAGTTTCAACCTTTCCTGGTTCGGCACCGTCCAGTGACTTTTCGATTGCCCCTAGAAACGCCGTGTCTTTTACAATATCTTCGAGGTTCTTGCCAAGACTATCGGCAGGGGCCTGAAAAATAGCTCGAGCGGTTGCGTTGATCTGAAGAAGGCGTCGATCAGTAGAAACCAACATTAGACCAGCCGTCAGCGACTCAAAAGTCTGAGCCAATTCTTCTTTTTCTTCAACGATCTCTCGATACATTTGAAGGTTGGCGATGATTGATCCGACATTACGCGCCATTCGCTCAAGCAATCGGACATCTTCATCATTAAATTCTTCGTTATGCTTTTTGTTGAAAGCGTGAAGAACACCGATCATGCTCTTTTCAATGACTCGGTTTTCATCGTCGCGCTTTTCAATAACCAGTGGAACGCAGACTCCGTTCACAACATGCATAAGACCGAACGGTTCCTCTCGCGCTTCTGGAATTGCTTCAATATCTTGGTAGATGATTGGCTCGCCATCTCGGAAGACTTTTCCGGAAACTCCATGGGTTGCTCTCACTTTGAACGCGTTGAGATGAACTTCATCGACACCAAATGCGGGGGGGATTCCTTTCAGATCGCCCATTTCTCGGTCATGGAACATGATCACGATCTTTTCGGCTTGAAGAATCATCGCAATTCGTTGGACCAATCTTCGGAGAGTGACATCAGCCTGATCAATCGGCGTAACGTCAACTTGCTGTTCCATCTTCGAAGCAGAAGGGATGTTCTTATCCGTTTCAAGTTCGCTAATGCGGAGTTTGAGTCGCTCTATCTCTCCTTGAAGCTCACGATTTTTGTCTTGAAAATCTTCCGCCATTTCCGAATATTCCTCTAAAAAAGTCACTGAACGTGGTTCAATGAATAACCCTATAAGTATGACCTTTTCTCGACCATAAATGTTGTGATCTACGATGGCATCCGAACGCGAACTATTGCCTTTATTTCCGTTGAACTTGGTTCTCTTCCCAAATTCAAGGACTCAGCTTCATATTTTTGAGCAAAGATACCGGCTTATGATCGAGTCCTGCCTTGAGCGTAACCTTCCATTTGGCATTGCTTTAATCCGCTCCGAAGGCGAACCTGGGGAAGCATCGGAACCCTATTTGGTTGGGACGAAAGCCAGAATTCTCGACGTTCATCGATATGATGATGGTCGATATGATCTGACGGTCGAAGGAGTAGAGCGATTTCGAATTCGAGAATTTGACTTTGAGGCTCCATTTTTACGAGGAACCATTGAAAATCTTTCTGAACTTGAAGAGGAAGATCATGAGCATCTGTTTGAATTGTGTGTTGAGGCCCGAAACCTAGCCGAGTTGTTGCTCAAGGAACATGTTGACAATCAAGAATTTGCCATAAAAGTTCTGTTTCCCGAGGATCCCGAGCAGCTTTCGTTTGCGATTGCGAACATGTTGGATTTCTCCCCTATTCGGAAGCAGTTCTTCCTCGAGCTTGTGGAAACGTCTGTGCGGCTCGAATATTTGATTGAAGTACTTCGGGAGCTTTCAAAAAGCATCGTGAGTCCATTGCGAAAGTTGACTGCAGACGATCTCCGTGACTGGATAACACCTAACTAATAATATTAGTCGAAATCAGCATTTTTTTTCCATTACTTTGTCATATTGTCAAATATGACTAATTTGTTGGATTAAGAATCAATAATTATACTATGAATCGTAAATTCACAAATTTTGGAATTGGTCATGTAAATCCTCCGATTTCAGACTCTGCAATGTATGAGTTTGATACGGGCGCCCAAATGACCGAAATGTTTGAGACTGGAATTGCTGGACGCTACCTCTATGGCCGACACTTAAGTCCTTCAAACCATATGCTCGCCGAAGAGCTTGCTAAGCTTGAAAGAACCGAATCTGCCTGCGTGATGGCGACAGGAATGGGTGCCATTTCATGTGTGGTTATGCAGATTTGTCAGGCTGGCGACGAGATTGTTGCCAGTCGAACCGTTTACGGAGGAACTTACGCCCTCTTTGCCAACTTGCTACCAAAATTTGGGATAAGGACGAACTTTGTCAATATGAATGACTTGGACGAGGTTCGACGCTCCATTACTGACAAAACCAAGATCCTTTACTGTGAGACTCTTAGCAACCCGTTGCTTGCGTGTCCTGACTTGGTTGCTTTAAGCAAACTTTGCAAAGCTCAAGGAATCAAACTTGTTGTTGATAACACGTTTACGCCGGTTATTGTTCACCCGGCTATGCTCGGTGCTGACATAGTTGTTCACAGCTTGACCAAATACATTAATGGCATGGGTGATCACCTTGGCGGTGCGGTTTGCGCTTCAAGCGAGTTCGTTGCTTCATTGCTAGACGTCAACACGGGGAGTTCTATGTTGCTCGGTCCGACAATGGATGCTCAGGTTTCAGCCTCTATTCGCAAGAACCTCCAGACCCTGCCGGTTCGGATCAAGCAGCACTCTGAGAATGCCTTAACTGTTTCGAGGAAACTTCAGGAGAACGGCTACTCCGTTGTGTATCCGGGATTGCCTTCTCATCCCGACCACGTTAGATTTTCCGAAGTTGCTGATCCTGCTTTTGGTAGTGGCGCAGTTTTTACTCTAGACTGTCGAGATCGAGAAACTGCCGACCTATTTATGCAAGAACTCGTGCGGAGAGAAATTGGTCATTTAGCGGTTTCCTTGGGATTTGTGCAAACGCTCTTTTCGATGCCTGCGTGTAGCACATCTTCGGAGATTCCCGAAGATGAGAGGACCAGAATGGGTTTAAGTATGGGCTTCGTCCGATTTTCGGTTGGAGTTGAGCCAGACAGTGAACTGCTGGCGAACCAGATAGTGGATGTTGCGAACAAGATAATGAAGGGGCTATAGCGGCTTTGCGGTCACTTCAAAGAGGCGAACCACCTTATCTTGGCCGCTTGCTGCCAACCTTGTTCCGTCTGCGCTGAACGCTACACAGCAAATTGGGCGGCTGCTTGCCTCTAAGCGAACGTTTCCGATCCCTTTTGCGGCATTCCACAATCCAATTGTTCCGTCTCGCGAGGCAGAAGCAAAAAGCCAACCATTAGGGTGAAATGCGAGAGCTTCGATTGGTCGCTCATGACCATACAACATTTTGATGAGCTGTCCGGTGTCGAGGTTAAATACTCGGATGCTGAGATCGACTCCGGCGACAGCAATGTATCGGTTATCCGAGCTAAACGCAATCGCAGTAACGACCGATCGAAGTTTTTCGATTGTCCTGAGCCATTTTCCGCCTTTCGCTTCTCTGATGGCAACTTTTGCGTCGGCAGTTCCCGACGCAAGAAACTTTCCATCTGGACTAAACGCCACTGCGGTAACACTTGAGTTCTCAGTTCTCAGCGAGAAGCGGGCTGACCCCGTCGTAGAATCGCTTACTCTGAGGTGATGGTGAATTGAACCCGCTGCGACCGAATTTCCGTCTCCCGAAATTGCAAGGCAACTAACCCATTCTTCGTGAACCCCGCGCCAAGAAGTGACAGTCTCGTTTTCTAAACACCAGACATTTACTTGACTATCGTTACTTCCGGCAGCCACGACCTTATCTTCGGCAAATGCCTTGAGGACAGAGACGCTTCCCGATTCAAGTTTTGTTTGGCGAGACTTTTCCCCGGTTTGCGCCCACCAAATGAGCTCGTTGTCAAAGCCAACTGAAATCAAGTGCCCTGAATCAGGGGCGAAGGACACTCCATAAACTGGGGTCTTGTGCCCATATAGTCGCTTGATCAGCTTGATGCGAACGGGGTTCTTTGGTGAGTGTTGCTGAATAGTTTCTCGAACAGCACCAGCCAAGACGGCGTCGTACTCTTCCCTTCGCGCTTCGTCCATAAGCGTTTCAAACGCTTCATTGATGCGCGTCATATCGTCGTGAGCGTCAGGAGAGTCGCTTACGTCGGGATGATGCTTTTGGGCGAGCCGACGATATGCTTTTCGTATCGTGTCAGTATCGGCTGCGGACCCCACACCAAGAGTTTCATAGTGGGTCGGCGCGGAAGTGATCAATTGTTGATCTCAGGTTCAATTATGGCTGAAAAGAGGCGAAAAAATAAAGCCTCAAGCATTGCTTGAGGCTTTATTAGCAGGTTTAACCGTAGTCTTACTTGCTTGACTTTCGTCGTCGAGCAACGAGGCCAATTAGACCAAGGCCGATGACAGCGAAGGAAGCAGGTTCTGGCACAGCGGTCAAAGCCCAACCATAATTAGCTTTAGGATTGGCGGTGAACGGTGAAGTTCTTAGAGTTCCTGCTGGATTGCTTGCCAAAAAGCTACCAGGAGCACTTGTCAAGAAGTCAGCGTCTGCACTTGAACCAACAGTCGGCGCATCAAAAAGACCTTGCCCAAGGTTGTTTAGGTTTGCCGTGGTTGCTGTTGCGCCGACATTGTCAAATGTCATGCCAGCCCAAATCTTTCCGCTTGCTGGGACTAAGAAAGGGGTAGTCGAGACATTTGCAGTGAAGAGGCCAACTGATCCCGCAGTAAAGCTAATTGGAGCGAATGAGAAGCCAGAAATGATTGTTCCTGGTGCTCCGCCTGCTCCGTCTGCGGCATAGAATCGGACGCGAGCTCGTGCCGTGAATGTTGCAGTATCCAAGTTTGATACTGAGAAAGTAAATCCTTCGATCAGAGTATTTGGCGTAAGGGTTAGCAAATCATCGGCCAACAAATTGGTGATTGTTGAAGTGGCTCCACCGTTACTCGCTGCAAAACCAGAGAAAGTTGTAATGTTCGAGTAGCTCGCATCATCTTGGACCCCAAATCCTGTATTGGCCTTGGTACCGATTGCACCTTGCCAAATTTGCGTAGCCGAAGCGTTCATATCTTGGGCAAATGCCGATGTTGTGGCGACCAAAAGTACGCCCAAAGTAGTCAATTTCTTCATAAAAGCTCTCCAAAAACGATTGAGCAACATCGCTCAAAACGAAATACTGATAGCTGAGTATATCAAAAACCTGACAATGTTTGTGAGGTTTTGGCGAAACCAGTAATAATGCCAGGTCCTATTTTCGAATGATTGACAGCAACTCCACGGTCTTGGCTTTCATCAGTTCTGCGTCGCCTCGTGTTTCCACATTGAGCCGAATGACTGGTTCAGTATTGGAACCCCTAAGGTTAAATCGCCAATTTGGATATTCAATGGAAAGTCCATCGATTCGGTCGATGGTTCCACCTTCGGCGTACAATTCCTCAACCCGTTTGAGAACTATAGGGACATCCGTAACCGTTGAGTTCACTTCGCCAGAGCACGGATAGTTGCTGACCATCTCTCGCACGAGGTCACCGAGCGACCGTCCGGTATCGGAAACAAGCTTAGCGATGAGCAAGAATGGAATCATTCCACTATCGCAGTACCAATGCTGCTTGAAATAGTGGTGAGCACTCATTTCGCCGCCGTAGGTCGCGTCTTCTGCTCGCATCTTCTCTTTGATGAAGGCGTGTCCACTCTTGCAAATGACCGCCCTTCCACCCAGCTTCTCCACGAGGTCAAGCGTATTCCAGGTCAGGCGAGGATCGTAAATGATGGTCTGGTTTGGATCGTCTTTAAGAATTGATTGGGCGAGAAGTCCAACGATGTAGTACCCCTCAATGAAATCGCCGTGTTCATCGAAGAAGAAGCAGCGATCATAGTCGCCATCCCAAGCGACACCAAAGTCAAAGCTCTCACGGTGCATGAGGGCAACTGTTTCGGCACGTGATTCTTCAAGAATCGGGTTTGGAACTCCGTTTGGAAAGTTGCCGTCCGGTTCAAAAAGACGCCTGGTTACTTCTAACGGAAGGTGAGGAAGTAATTGTTCGAGTGCTACTCCGGCAGCACCGTTTCCGACATCGCAAAGCACTTTAAGTGGCTTTAGCGAGCTTGGTGAGACGATGCCGAGAAGATGTTGGACAAAGTCTTCGTAAACGTCTTGGTCAACTCTGGTTCCTGTTCCAGTCTTTTCCCATTTCTGTTCAAATGCTCGTCGCTCCATTTCGAGCAAGCCGGTATCAGACGAAACCGGACGGCTCTCTTGTCGGACCATTTTAAGTCCGTTGTACTGAGGAGGATTATGGCTAGCGGTGATCATGCATCCGCCGTCATAGCCATAGAATGCGGTGGCGAAGTACACCATTTCGGTGCCAACCATTCCGAGGTGGACGACGTCGACTCCGGCATCGTTCAGACCACGAGCAAAAGCATCATAAAGATCGGGACCGGAAAGGCGAATGTCATATCCGATACAGACGGTTTTTGGTCCAAGCTCATCGGCGTAGGCTCTACCAATGTTGTAGGCCAGTTCCGGGTTCAACTCGGTGGGTACAACCCCACGGACGTCGTAAGCTTTGAACGCAGGAAAATACTTGCCCATTTATCCTATGGTTTTACCGCAAACGCAGGCAAAGTTACCGGCGACGTCGCCCTATTAACGCACACAATCCGAGGGAAATCACAACGAAAGTAGCCGGTTCAGGAACACCATCGGCAGGATGATTGAGCAACCACATGCTGGTGTTCATGATCAATTGCTTGTCGTTGGTTGCATCCCAGCCATTGAACAGAGTGTCGCCCGTATCTCCCGTTCCGTCGTCAAACGGTGAGCTATCACCTGCCGCCGCAATTCGACCAAAGCCATAGGTGGAAGTAGCAAACATCACGCTCGACGAGCTCTTTGCCGATGAACTCCAAACGTCGGCGGTGGCGAAACGATTTGCCGTCGTGTTCACGGTCATCGTGCAACCTGAGGCGTATGAGAAATTGGTTACCGTACCGTAGCTACCATGTGTCCTGAGGTTAGATGTCGAAGGATCCGCAAACGGAGCGGCAGGGGTAACGCTGTCGGAATTAAACGTAATCCCAAATGGGTTGGTGGCAATCCCATTATTGTTGAGAAGATCATTCCAAACTTGCAGGGAGTCCTTTCCGTCGTTGTTACGGTCCGAACTGGTGTGGTCCGCCACCATAAAGAGGCTCCCCCCGTCGTGAACGTAATTTAAGATTGCTTTCTTTTCTGCGAATGTAAACAAGATATTTGGCTCACAGACCACATACATTTTATAGTGGGAAAGGTCTTGGGAATTGCTTGAATCACCATACGTGATTTTCTTATTGTATGCAAGAGTTTCCGGCTTGTATCCTGCCTTGAGAAGTCCGATTCCCCACGCTGAAAGAGCGCCAGTCCAAGCGGTCTCAGGGGATGAATTGGTGATGCTTCCGTAGCCGGGATTGGGGATTCTTTGTGGGTTCGAATCGGTTCCTCCCCCAACTTGACCAGATCCCATTGCGGCCGTGCTTACGCCAAGATTATGGAGATCGGCATCGATGACCCAGTCAGCGTTGCCCGCCATTTCTGCCTTTGTAGCGTCAAAAAGCACTTGGGCCCTGGAGAGGGAGATGATCGACAAACAGCCTATAAAAGTAAAAAAAAGTCGCATAGCGAACTCGTTAGTGTACATCGAAAAGTAGACTTGCCCTATGATCGCTAAACTCGTTGGGGCTCATATGCCAATTAAGAATGGCCTTGGCGGGGCTGTTCGTGAAGGAAAGCGGATTGGCTGTACCGCAATTCAGGTTTTTACTAAGAGCCCTCAACTTTGGAAGGCGAAGCCAATTTCTGATGAAATGGTTGAGGACTACAAACTGGCCTGCAAAGAGACCGAGATCACCGAGGTTGTTTGCCACGATTCTTATCTCATTAACTTGGCGGCGGCTGGAGAGGAGTTGCGGGAAAAGTCAATTGTGGGACTTACCGATGAGATGAATAGGTGTGCCCAGTACGGCATCAAGTATCTGAACTCCCACATTGGGGCGCACGTCGGGCAAGGCTATGACGAAGGAATTCGCTTGGCCGTTCTTGGGGCAAAGAAAGCCTTAAGCGATTCGGATCCTTCGGTGATGCTCGTCATGGAAACCACGGCGGCGACTGGCACTTCCTTGGGGGGAACCTTTGAAATGCTCCAGGCTGTTTTGGACGGGCTCAATGGAGATAAACGCGTTGCAGTTTGTGTTGATACTTGCCACATTTTCGCGGCTGGTTACGACATTCGGACTGCCGAAACATTTAACGAAACCTTTACCAAATTTGAGTCAGTTATTGGTTTTGATCGACTGGTCGCCGTTCATTGCAATGATTCGATCGGTGGGCTCGGTAGCAAGAAGGACCGCCATGCTCATATTGGAGAAGGCGAAATTGGTGAAGAGGGGTTTCGGTTATTGGTGAATGACAAGCGGTTTGAGAACATTCCGATCTTGCTAGAGACTCCGATTGAGAACGAAGGACACGAGCGAGATTTGGCGAAATTGAAGAGCTTCTAGATTTAGCGAACCGATCTAGGAATCAACTTCCAAATGGCTATATGTTGCCGATAGATCTCGAATACAAAGATGGTGTCTTTCGAGACCTTTGTGTCCGTGTAGACGGCGGCATCGAGATAGTCTAGCGCCTAGAAAGGAACTAGCCATGCGTTAAGACGGGCACGTTCGCCGTCATGTACAAGATGAATTGCATTTCTTTTCATTCTTTTGGGGCATCAGGGCATTGTAGGTTTGTTTCGTGACGCCAATGGCTCCGGCAATTGAGGACATCCAAGACTTTGCCCAAAGCATTGTCAACACTGTCCGTGGACCCCTCATTATTCTAGATGGTCAATTGAAGGTTCATTTCGCCAATCGCGCCTTCTATCAAACGTTCCAAGTCTCTCCCGCAGAAACGGAAGGAGAGCTCATTTATGAGCTGGGAAATCGGCAATGGGACATTCCTTCTCTGCGAACGCTTCTTGAGGAGATCATTCCAGAGCAGACCGTCTTCAACGACTTTGAGTTGACTCACGAGTTTCAGAGGATTGGACGAAAGGTTATGCTACTCAACGCCCGCGTGCTGCGATCTGGGCAAGAGACAAAGTACTTAGTCCTCGCTATTCAGGATGTTACGGATGATCGTCGAATTCACGATTATGAAGTTGAATTCACAGCCGAACTTCAGAAGAGCTACGGGAGGCTGCAAGAGCTTGAAAAGATGCGTGAGAGCCTCACACACATGATCATTCACGACCTACGCACGCCGCTCACTTCCCTCATTGCCGGAATGCAGACACTTGATTTGGTCGGTGAACTCAATTCATTGCAAATGGAGATGAAAGACATGGCGGTAGAAGGCGGCGAGACGTTGCTACGCATGATCAACGATTTGCTTGATGTGGAGAAAATGGAGGCAGGCGCGTTGGAACTTCAGGTCACCGAACTGAACCCAGGGAACTTGGTTGCCAAGGCATGTGCTCAGATATCCTCGCTCTGCGAAGCGAAGGAATTGGAGCTAATAAGTGTTGTTCCAGAAGGGTTGGCTCCTTTGCGTGGTGATGAAAGCAAGCTGCTTCGAACATTGGTTAACTTGTTGGGCAACGCGATCAAATTCACGCCTTTGAAGGGAAATATTACGGTCGAAGTTTCTCAGGACCTTGCTCAAAACATGACTGTCTATTCGGTTAGTGACACCGGAGAAGGAATTCCAGAAGAAGCGTTTGGTCTTATATTCGAGAAGTTTGGTCAGGTAACGACAAGAAAGGCTGGGCGATCCCGAAGCACTGGGCTGGGCTTAACTTTTTGCAAACTCGCCGTGGAAGCCCACGGCGGCCAAATTGGAGTTCAGAGCGAAGCAGGTCTGGGCAGTAGATTTAGTTTTTCTATTCCACTCAGTTTCCCTTCTCACCCCTGAGCCCCTTTTTCTAGTCAGTTGGGAGTTCCTTTGGCGGTCGTGTTGCAGAATTGAAGCGGTTGAACTTGTCGCCAAATTTCACTCCATTTGCAAACGCACCGCCATTGCTCAGCATCCACCGGTCGCCCTTTGGTCCCGCAGCGTAATCGAACCGATCTGCCTTACCCGTAGCGTCACAGAAGAACTGGGCTTCGAGGTGTTCCTTCCATTTGCCGTCGCTTCCGCCGATAAATACGGGACCAAACTCAGCCATGCGTTGGAGATTGCCATTGCTTCCGCAAAAGTTTTCGTTGAATGAGTACAGACCCTTCATGTAGGAGCCATCTTTTGGGGCTCGGAATTTTGCGATGAGCCCCCATTGTTTTTTCTCATTGAAGTAATAATAGCTGGAGTAAATGGTGGCGTCCCCTTTCGGTTCTGCATGAACCAAGAATCGATGAACCGCATTGGTTTTCCAGTTGTAGACCATGTGGCTATGTCCACCGGTGCCTTCGTTGCCAAAGTCTCCGGCGACAACATCTTCCCCTTTCTTCAGCAGTTTCACCCGATTATCGTCGCCAACTTTGTTTCGGTCGATTGCCTCTTTGCCAGCGTCCCAAACTGAGAAAATAATACGTCGCTCAGTTGGTGAGTTCACCTGGATTCCGAAATAACCTCGATGCCAGCCACATGCCTCGTAATAAGTGTATTTAGGGTCAGTCTTTGGGCGAATCTCGTTATAAAACCACTCCGCTTTTTCGGTTGCTTCTAAAGGATATTTAAGGTGGACACTTGCACTATTGCGTCGCTCCTTGAGGTTGAACCTTGCGCCTTCGAGGGCAGAACCTGCAAGCTGAAGTCCTTGGATCGTACCAAAATCCGATGAGTTGCTTGGAGCCGCGTGAACAGTAATTCTTCGATAGCCGGGCCGATTGATGTTGAATTGAGCAACTTGGCTGTTATTTACCCTTTCAATTTTGTTGTCTATCTGTACGGAATAATTGACGCCAGACATACCGCCCTTCAACTGAAGACTTAGGTTCCCTGCCTTGAGGTCACCAATCCAAACAAGGCTTTGCTTGGAGTCTCGCCATGGACCTGCGCCATTTTGCTCAATGGGAATTCCTTCGTCATTTGGTTCCGAGTATGCAGTGAACCCAGGGACGAAGAGGGTTGGCGCAAGGACTAGTGCTGCGAGAATCATATTCTTAGTTTATAGCCTTTAGCTGTGAATTACGAAATTGTTTGGTTCCCGAACAAAAGGCGGCAATAAGGAAAAAACTTCCTAACTCGTATCTGAATACTATTCAGTGACTTTCAGAACGCTAAGGAAGGCTTCTTGTGGGAGCTCGATCGAACCGATTTGCTTCATTCGCTTCTTGCCTTCTTTCTGCTTTTCAAGCAGTTTTCGCTTTCGGCTGATGTCTCCACCGTAGCACTTGGCAATAACGTTCTTTCGGTAAGGTTTGACGGTATCGGCAGCGATGACTTTGGAACCAATTGCGGCTTGGATTCGGACTTCAAATTGTTGTCTTGGTACTACCTTTCGAAGCTGTTCTACAACACCACGTCCGCGGTTATAGGAGAACGACTTATGGACAATGAAACTCAGAGCATCAACAATATCCCCGTTGAGGAGAATGTCAAGTTTGACCAAATCTGAGACCACATACTCGTCGATGTCGTAATCGAACGAGGCATAGCCCCTCGTTCCAGACTTCAACTTGTCAAAAAAGTCCATGAGGATTTCACCAAGCGGGAGGGTGTAGTAAAGAATGACTCGCTGAGGCGTCGGATACTCCGTTTTGGTGTAGGTTCCGCGACGATCTTGGCAGAGGTTCATGACCGCTCCAACATATTCAACCGGAACCATGATGGTTGCCTTTACGGTTGGCTCCTGGATGCTCAAAATTTCGTTGGCATCCGGAAATTCGCTCGGGTTCGAGATGTGGAGCATTTCGCCATCTTTTTTGTTAACAATATAGTCAACGCTTGGCGCCGTGAGGATCAGGTCAAGATTGAATTCTCGCTCTAACCTCTCTCGAGCAATTTCCATGTGGAGAAGGCCAAGGAAGCCACAACGGAATCCAAAGCCGAGGGCTGCGGATGTTTCTGGTTCAAACTGGAGCGAAGCGTCGTTGAGCTTAAGCTTTCCGATCGCATCTCGAAGGTCTTCGTATTGGTCACCGTCCGTTGGATAGAGTCCGCAAAAAACCATGCTTAGGGCTTGACGGTAGCCAGGTAGCGCTTCGTTTGAAGGATTTTCTTTCAGGGTTACGGTATCGCCGACTTGCGCGTCACCGATCGATTTCATGGCGGCTGCGATGAAGCCAACTTCGCCACAATTCAGACCATCATTTACGGTTAGTCCGGGACCGAAGTGGCCAGTAGCATCGATTACGTAGTCTTTGCCCGAAGCCATCATTTGGATACGGTCGCCTTTCTTGATCGAGCCGTCGATGACCCGAATGTACGCTACAGCACCTTGGTAGGCGTCAAAGTGGCTGTCGTAAATAAGTGCGCGAAGTGGTTTGTTCGCATCGCCCTGGGGTGCTGGAACTTTGGCAACAATTGCTTCTAAAATTTCATCGATTCCAATTCCCGCTTTTGCCGAACAAGGAATTGCATCGGTTGCGTCGATTGCAACAGCCATTTCAATTTCGCGTCGAGCATGTTCAACATCGGCGTGGGGAAGATCAATTTTGTTGATGACGGGAACGATTTCTAAGTTCTGGGTCATCGCCATACTGGCGTTAGCAATGGTTTGGGCTTCAACGCCTTGACTAGCGTCGACGACGAGCAATGCACCTTCGCAAGCGGCTAGTGCCCGAGATACCTCATAAGTGAAGTCGACGTGCCCTGGTGTGTCAATGAGGTTAAGCTCGTACTCAAGTCCATCCTTGGCGATGTACAAAAGGCGGACGGCCGCCATTTTGATCGTTATGCCGCGCTCTCGTTCGATATCCATCGAGTCGAGCATTTGCTCCTGGGCAACTCCGCGAATAGCTCCACACCGCTCAATGAGGCGGTCAGCAAGCGTTGACTTGCCATGATCGATATGCGCGATGATGCAAAAGTTGCGGATGCGCGATTGATCCATAAAGGAAGGTCCCTTGCGGGAAGTCATAGTGTACCTTTCGTCGCGACAAGTGCGATGGCGAAAGAACTGTGCAAGCCAAAGGGCCGAGCAATCACTTGCTCGGCTTCTTTTTCTTGGATTTGGTTGGGTTGACTTTTCGTTCACCCACAATTTCATCGAGTGCTTGTGAAATGGCATTCTCCAGGTTCATGATCTTCATATGCCGAGCAATAGAGGATCGTACAACCTCTTGTAATGCAGCGAACGACAATCCTTTGGTTCGCTTGATGACCTGAGTGGCAAATTCGGGTTTCAGTTTTGTTAGACAAAGTGATTCACCCAAATATGCCACTCGACACTCTGCTGACGGATTTGGAAACTCGATTTTCACATCGAATCGGCTCGGACGATTGCTTATGGCAACATCCAGCTTTTCTAAGTGATTCGTGGTCACAACCGTCATCACTCCCCTCAACGCCTTAAATCCGTCTAACTCATTGAGGAAGTAGGATTTATTTCGGTCATTGATGAGTGAGTCAACGTCCTCCATAATCACGATGCTTGGCGCAGTCTCCCGTGCTCGTTTATAGATTCGATTGAGACACTTCTCTGAGTTGAAGTGGCGATCGTATAGTGATCGAACATAGATAGTCGAAACATTCAGTTCGTTCACTAACGCCCTTATGGTTTGCGTCTTTCCGTTTCCTGGAGGTCCGTGCAAAATAACTCCTCGTTTCCAAGGAATTGAACTTTGTCCATACCATTCCTCTTGGGTAAAGAAATCGCGAACCCCACCGGAGAGTTTGAATAGGATATCGTCACTAAGAACAAGGTCAGAGAGTTTCTTCTCTTTGATTTGCTCTCGTAATTCTTCGTCTCGAGAAAAATATCCTTCCTCGAATACGGCGATTGCTCCCGTTCCGGATGAATTCCAGGTGCACACTGCCTGGAAAAACTGTTCACACGGAACTATGGCTTTGCCTACGATGAACCATATTCGATCACAGTTATGCATGGTTGCGCGAACGAGGGTTAGTCGCTCGCCTCGCCAATTCATATCCATGACTGCGCTTTCAGGAGACATATCAATTTGACTGTCATTCCATTCAGCCTTCCAGTGGCCGTATGCGTCGTCCCTAAAAATGAGTTCGCACCCGCCAGAATTGGCGTAGGCAACGGGATCAAAATCCCAATCCTCAGTTTCAAGTACTGCTTGGTCGGTGGCAGCCATGCGCAACGCTTTCGCTATTGAAAACGAAATTGCGTTGTTGGGCAGACACAATGATGCCGAAAAAAGTTGAGTTGGTAACTTCATATAATGCTTGTAAAAAAGTAAAAATTCACGACGAAGCCGGGACCTGCTATGGAGGTCTTATGAGAACTGGCTTTGACGTCGGAGTACAAGCATCGCTGGAAGATTATGACACAAAAAAAGGAGGTAGGGTTCCCTACCTCCTTTCCAAGTTCGCAGCGTGATTAGTTTCTGAGGAATTTGAATCCTAAGAATGATGTGAATGTGTTCAGTACAAACGCAGAGTTAGCAATTGACTGCAACTGATTCGCGTCTGGAGTATTAGTTTCAGTGATGTAGACCAAGTCGCCTGGCATCAACTTCACGTTTTGAGCAAAGTCTCCGCTCTTAATGTACTTAACAAAGTCAGCGTTGATTCTGAGGTATTCACCTGGTCGACCAGGGAGCTCTCTGAGAATGAAACACTTTGAAAGTCGTGATAGGTACCGGATTTCTCCACCCGCAATTCCAATGGCGTCAGCAAGACGCATGGTTTCACGGTACGGATAAAGGCCAGGTGCCTTAATGGCGCCCATGACAAGAATTCGGTTCTTTTGTTCTCGCGGAATATTGAGAATGTCGCCATCTTGAAGGTTAAAATTCTGTGAGTTATCTCCGAGAACCGTCATCGCATATAGATCGATGGGAATGAGTTCTTTAGATCCTTCTCGTCGCAACGTAGCCTTTCTAAGGTCAGTTTGGTCGGGTACTTCTCCGCCACTAGCGCTAAATAGCGTCATTACCGTATCCCCAGGTCTAAAGAAGAATTCTGTGGATCGCTGAACCATTCCGGTTACGTTTGCCTTTAGTCTTCGATAGGTAATAATCGAGACTGAAATAATTGGGTCTCGCAATTTAAGCTTTGAAACATACAGGGTGTAAAGCATGCTTTCGACTTCGCTGACGGTCTTCCCTTCAACTTTCAAGTTGCCAACAAATGGGGCTCCGATGTATCCGTCAATTCCAATTGGAATATCCGCTCCAATCTGTTGCTGATTGAACACTTGGATTCTGAGGACATCTTCAGGTTTGAGCTTGTATGTCTTTTCGTCAAAGGACTTTTGACCGAACGCCGCACTCGCCAAAACACCAAGCAAAGAAACCCATATTGCAATCTTCCCTAATTTAATTCTTTTCACTTTGCCCTTGAACTTAGATATTAACATATTTCTGCCTTTCAAGTTTTTTCCTTCGCCCTTCAATTACGATCGTAAATTCACCTTTTGAAGGCACGTCGGTCTCATTAGGAATTGTCGGCAATTCTGAGCGGAAAACTTGCTGATTTCTTTTTGTAATTTCTCTACAGATAGCATAACGACGGTCGCCAAGAACTTCGCCAGCAGCTTTCAACAGGTTTTTGAACCTAAAGGGGGACTCGAATAGTACGATTGTATAAGGAGAATCTCGGAAAATTTCAAGCTCTTTCTTCATATCTCCGGGCGTTCGACCCAAAAAACCGAGAAATGCAAACCGCTGAGCAAAAAAGCCAGAAAGCATTAGCGCATTGATCACGGCGCTCGGTCCTGGGATTCCGTCTACTTCAATTCCTCGATTGTGAGCTAGGTCTGTTAGCCTAGCCCCTGGGTCGCTAATGCCAGGAGCGCCCCCATCGGTAAGCAAAACGGCATGCTTTCCTGATTCGATTTCTTCTAACAATTTTTCGAGCTGAAAATCTTCGGAGTGGTCGTGAGCGACCCTCATCGTTTTCTTAATTCCTAAATGGAATGCAAGCTTTGCGCTAATCCTTGTGTCTTCGACGATCCAAAAATCCGCCTCAGAAAGTGCCATCGAAGCCCTCGGGGAAATATCCCCGAGGTTACCGATTGGCGAAGCAACTAAGGTTAGCTTCGGTGTTACTTGCCTGGAGCTTTCATCG
>JAYUOQ010000166.1:0-12293 GCA_043760685.1 Armatimonadota bacterium
CTTGGCGCAACCACCAATCGAAACCAGCGCCATCAGACCGAGTCCAAAATGCTTCAAGCGACTCCTCCAGTCCAATACAAAATTCGATGGCATTCTTCGCAGTTCACAATCCGATCATCCTTGATTGATTCAATAACCTTTTCAGAGACTTTGGTTCCACATTCTTCACAAGTTTGTTGTCTTGTGACTAGAGCCACACCAATACCATGATGCTGTTGCTTGCTGGCTTCGTACTTCGCAATCAAAGTCGGATCGATACCCTGAAGGGCTTTAGGGCGAAGAGCTGACAGTTCTTTATATTTGGTTTCGAGCTGCCCTTTAAAAATGGCCGCCTTGGCTCTCCATTCATCAAAAGTCTTAGTCTTCTCGGTAAGTAGAGATTGTTGGCTTTTAAAGTCCTTTTCGACAGCAGCCACATCATCCCAAACCGAGAGCAAACGCTCTTCGTTGGTGTCTTTCTGCTTCGCCAACTGCTTCTTTTGAGTCTCGTATGCCTCGACTTCTTTGGCATTGGTTACCGAGCCAGAGAACAGCAATTTGTCGATGTGTTTGATTTTGTCGTCAATCTGCTGGTTACTGAGTTCAAGATCCTTTTGCTCCCCATGAACCGCGTGGTACTTATCCTCAAATCCCTTGACGTGCTTAGCGAAAGCTTCTAGCTCAGCTTGAAGCTTCTTACCTGCCTCTAGCGAAGCCGCCTTTTTTTTAATTTCGAGAATGCCAACGTCGATAAGGTGAAGCTTGTAAAGCCTCGTGAGGTCGGCTGATGCCATACATTTAGATTACTTGAATCCTCGTTAAACCGTGCAAACAGAAAAACTAATTTCCGCTATTTAGTCGTTTTTCTAGATCAGCAAGTGCCTTTTCCGCTTCGCCTTCGGTTGCGCCAGGAGCAGCCGCTGCGACACCACCATCGGTAACGCTGACTGTTTGAGTAGCATCAACTGTAATAGGAGCTGCCTTTAGACCCAATCGTTGCTCAAGCTTTTCAAGTTCCGACTCTGCTTCCATGTCTCGCGATGAATCTTCAAGTTGCATCATCTTGCCGGTTAGCGACTCATTTTGCATTTCTTGTCGAGCCGATGCCTCGCTTTGCTTTTCACGAATTCGGTCTGTAACTGCGCCGAAACCTTCAAATTGATTTTCGAAAGTCAGACCATCGAGAGCCTTTGTGATTGAATTTTGAATTTGGGCTTGTTTCCACTGGGTTTTGAGAACCATTGCTTCAGCCGTCTTCTTGCGGACTTCTTCTTGCTGTCGCTTGATACCGATCTTGATTTGCTCAACGGTCTGAACTGCCTGGTCGTAGCTGCCCTGAACGTTTGCAATGCTGGCATCAACATTCATCTTTTCGCGCATCAATTGAGTCGCCATTTCGCGCTTGTCTTGCTTGAGCGCCATGGTTGCTTGAGTCTCAAGAGTCTGAGACTTACGCTTTTGATCGTTGAGCATGTTTTCAAGCATGTTCTTCTGCGTGATGGCTTGGACTGCCTTCTCCTGATTTGATTGGAGGGCGACCTGCATGTCACGTTTGGCTTGCTCGAGCATCATCTCAGGATCCTCAAGCTTGTCCATAGTTTTGTTGAAGAGACCTTTGAGCCAGTTTATAAAGCGATTCATTGAGATTCTAAATTCCAGAAAAGAGTTAGTCTTCCAATTATACACATTCGGTTGAACCGAGCGATAGGTTGCAAGACCCCGTAAAGAATGGTTTTTTGTACCTAGCTGTTGGGAACGATTGCCCCATCTTGCTTGAGGGTTTCCTTGATCGTCTTGATTTCGACGATCTTAAACTTGCCTCCAATCTTTTTCCAAGTGTCTTCGACGGTGGTGACTTGGTCGAAAGTGCTGTCCTTACCACCGACATTGATGACAAATGATTGGGCCGTTAGAACCGAGCAAATGGTTTTTCCTGCCCTTGTCTTCGATGCGACTACTTGAATCTTGCAGGAGTTCACTTTTTTTACCATTTTCAATTGAGGTTTCACCATGTCGGTCATTTGCTTATAGGTAACAACCTTGCCCTTTCGCGTGGAAACGCAGCTAGGATCGACATAGGCGAGCCACAACTGCATCATCGCTTTTGAATCTTTCTTGAGGACCGCGGCTTGCACCTTGGCGTATGACTCTGAAATCGACTTATCAAGTGCGAAAACACTGGTGGAAATTGATGCAAATATGACGAACGCAATAGATCTCGACAACCCTTTCATTGTTCAGAAATATAGCCCACTTTTAGCTTCAATTTAATGGCTTTCCATTCTGAGATGATGATTCTTTCAAAATTTTGCTTTCTCTGATCTTCCAACCCTTCAACGTTTTGATCCAAGTGTCTTGGCTAATTGTTGTGCCCTTAACTCGGTTCTTCCCAGATTCATCAAGTAGAACGTCGTAATTGGTTTTGACTGTGAGTTGTAAGTCCGGGCCAACTTGTTTCAGACCGATAATCTTGTTTGAGTTCGAATTAAACTTGAAAATTCGACTTAGTTGTTCATTGTTCTGAGCAATTGTTGCGTTAAGGTCAAGACTATTCCGCATGGAATCAACATAGACAAAACAACTCGATGCATTCCTGCGCGTGAGTCTTTCAAGTCGCCCTTTTTCTCTGATCATCGAGAGCTGAGAAATTTTGTCGTAGTTTGCCTGTATGATGTCACGAGGCTGCTTCTGGGCAAGGGCCTGACCGGCGATGGTAATTGGCAAGAGTAGGCAGAGAGTTCGGGCGTTTTTCATGAGGTGAATAACTTTCGTATGATTCTGTATGCCTGCAATATTCGCGCCATAGTATTCTAGAAGCCTCATTTCTATGCGTCTAACGCGTGTACGTATTTTCGGATTTAAGACTTTCGCAGAAAAAACCGAGTTTAGTCTCGACGGCGGTGTTATTGCTGTTGTCGGCCCTAACGGTTGCGGAAAGTCTAATCTCGTCGATGCGATTCTGTGGGGATTAGGCGAAGGAAGCATTAAGCATTTGCGGGCGTCGTCGTCGCAGGATGTAATCTTTAGTGGCTCTCAAAACAAGAAGGCAGTTGGATTTGCGGAAGTATCCTTGTGCTTTGATAACGAAGACGGGACCCTACCAATCAATGCCAGTGAAGTGTGGATTACCCGTAGACTTACTCGTGGCGGAGACACCGATTATTCGATCAACCGGCAGAATTGTCGCTTAAAAGACGTTCTGGAGCTACTTGCAGATTCAGGTTTGGGCCGAGCTGGATATGCAATTGTTGGGCAAAAGGAAATTGATCAAGCCCTTTCGGCGTCTGCCGAGGATCGCCGTTCTTGGATTGATGAAGCTGCCGGAGTTCAGCGATATCGAACGAGGAAGATTGAAAGCCTTAGGAGGCTTGCCGCCGCAAAGGACAGCCTTCTTCGAGTTGACGATATCATTCGTGAATTGGAATCGCAACGCGAACCATTGCGTGAAGAAGCAGAACTCGCAATTCGATACAAGCAACTGGACGGCGCGCTCAGAGAAGTCGAAATTGGATTGCTTATCCGTGATTTCTGCAATGCAGTTCATGAACTCCTGGCACTGGAAGAGAAAATCTCCGGTTCGGCTAATCTCGTGGAGAAAGAACGACTCATTGCTAGCAAGTTGGAAAAAGACTTGGAAGAGGATCGCGGTCGCATAGAGAGCCTTGATTTTGGAATTGAACGAGCTCGATCCTCTCATCAAGAGCAGATGACCCTTCAGGAGCGAGCCGAAGCCAACGTTAAGATAACCGAAGAAAAAATATCGTCGCTTATCGCCCAAGAGCGTAACCTAAAGGAAGACGCATCAACTGTTTCTAACCGGCTCATGGAGTCCGCCAAGGATGCCGAACTTGCCAAGAAAGAGGCCGCAGAAGAACTTGAAGCCTTAGAAAAAATTCAAGCCGAATCGGCTGGTGCTTCAAGCGAATCCAAAAAACTCTCGGATGCATTGAGGCAAGCAGAAAAGGCGCTCAATGATGCCCGAGAAAAGAAGACTCTAAGGATGAAGTGGGAAGCCGAAAGTGAAGCTCAAGAGGGAAGGGCAAGACTTCTGCGTCGGGAAATTGAGGGGATCAATAAATCTTTGCCCAAACTCATCGAGGACATTGATATTGCAAGAAAGGCATTTGCGCAAGTTAGCGAAACTCTCGAAGCACTTGATGGAGATCTCAATCGACTCTTGACCTCTAACGACTTAGTGAAGCGGGAAGAAGACAAAGAGTCCTCGGTTCTTCGGGAATCGCTTTCCGAACGAGCGAGCCTAGAGGGGCGACGGAGAGGAATTGAAGCGACTCTTGATGCCCATGAAGGACTATCGCAAGGTTCACGAGCGGTTCTAGAGGCTCGGGATCGAGGCTTAATCAAGGGAAGTTTTGAATCAGTAGCAGATTCCATCGATGTTGACAAAGATTTGTCTTTGGCTATAGAAACCGCGTTAGGTGCGTCGGCAAATGACCTGATTGTAGACACCGATCACGAAGCGAAAGCCGCTGTTCAGTGGTTAAAAGAGAATCGGGCCGGACGATGTACGTTTCAGCCGATCTCGTTAATGAGACGGCAAGACGTTAATTCAGACTTGCGAAAGGTTTTGAATGAGAAAGGCGTAATTAATCGAGCTTCAGAGTTAGTTCGATGCGACGCACGAGTCTTACCGGTCATCGAAAGCCTATTGGGCAGAATCGTGATCGTCGACACCATCGACGATGCCCTCAAACTCGCAAAGACATCCGGATGGAATCGAATGGTTACGCTGGACGGTGAAGTGATTCACTCCAGTGGTGCCGTAACTGGCGGACTGTCACAGCGCCAAGGCTACGGTGTTGTTCAGCGTCGAGCCGACCTGGCCGAGCTAGAAAAGGAAATCGACCAAATCGATAAGTTGATTGCGGGTGCAGATAAGAGAAAGCAGGACCGTTTGAGGCGAATGGAAGAGACCGATGCTTTGATCCAGGCAAATAAAGAGGCTAGAAAAGAAGCAAAGGAACCAGTCGAAGAAGCCGAACAACTCTTGCGAGCATTAGAAGAAGAGCATCGCGACGCAGATCGACAGCTTTCAAAGGCAAAGCATGAAGTAGAACAAATTGAGAAAGCCAAGCTTGGGGGAATTGAAGATGTCAACACCGCTGAGTTTGAAGCAATTCGTGACGAATGTCTCAAAAACCTCGCATCGAAATCTGCCAACGTTGAACAGGCAGAGCTCCGGCTCAGGGAAGCCCAGGAGCGAACAAGACAAGCTCAGATTCGACAATATGCCGCCGAGAAGAGATTGGAATCTGCCCAAGAAGCCGAGATTCAACGAGGACGACGGCTCGATAACCTTGGACCCGAACAAGAAAAGTTGAAAAAGCTTGTTGCCGGAATTCGAGCTGAAGCCGAAGCTCACGGCAAAGAAAAGCAAACGCTAATGGTCAAGCTCACGGCTCTTACAATGGAGAGGCGAGAACTGAGCGAAAAGAACCTGACCCTGCAAGACGCCCTCAAAAATGCCCGAGCAAACGTGATGTCGCTCAGCGAATCAAACCATCAGAACGAACTTTCTCGCGCACGAGCCGAAACTAAGCGGGCAACCTTGGCCGAACGACTAATGGACGCTTATGCTCTTAGTGAAACCGACGCCTTGGCTCAGGAGAGCATGCACGAGGTACCAAGCGACGCACAAACTGTCGTTGGTCGCCTTCGAAGAGAAATCAAAGCGATGGGTGACGTTAATACCGGCGCCATTGAAGCATTTGAGCGACTCACCGAACGGTTTGAAACTTTGAGTCTTCAGCGAGACGATATTCTTCACGGAATCGAACAAGTAGAAGCTTCCATTCACGAGCTTGACAAGTTGACTCGGGACAAATTTGTAACAACATTTGAAGCAGTTAGAGCAGAATTCTCCGTGATGTTCACCAAGCTATTTGGGGGAGGCTCGGCAAGCATTGAGCTCAGTGATCCGCAGAAAGTACTTGAGAGCGGCGTAGAAATCGAAGTCCAACTCCCGGGCAAGAAGCGCCAGCCACTGCAATTGTTATCGGGTGGAGAAAGGTCCCTTTGTGCTTCAGCATTCTTGTTCGCTTTGCTGACCGTAAAACCGGCTCCATTGGTGGTGTTAGACGAGGTGGACGCTCCGCTCGATGGGCGAAATGTTGAACGATTTGCCGCAACTCTCGAAGAGTTCTCCAAGACCATTCAGTTCATCGTCATAACCCATAATCCCGCAACAATTGAGATCGCACCAAACTGGCTAGGGGTTACAATGCAGGAACCTGGTGTTTCGACATTGGTACCAGCCAAGCTCCCGGACTCCAAAGCGGTCGTCCACCATGAAGCTGCGATACAATTGTCATAGGCTATTCAGTGAAGAACATCGAACACTGCTTTCACGGCGGATCATTCTGGGAGAAATTCGGTAACCAGTTTCATCAATTGCCTTCCGAATCAGATGCGATCAATGCAGACGTCCTTGATTCGTGGTTTCCTCCATCTCCCTTTGTGATCGATTCACTTCGCAACTATGAACCGTGGGTTCACAACACTTCTCCGCCCACGTTCGCCGAAGGATTGGTCGCTGCAATTGCAGAAAAGTATCAAATATCAGAAAACGAAGTTTTGGTTGGTGCGGGCTCTTCTGCTCTGTGGTTCCTCTTTGCCTTGCGGTTCTTAACCTCCGATTCTAAGGTCCTCCTTATTGAACCAAGTTATGGCGAGTTTTTTCACGTATGTAACAACGTCGTGAGATGTGAAGTTGTGCAGATAGTGACTCCTTTCTCCAAGAACTTCTACGTTGACCTGGATGAATGGAGCACAAAGCTCAATTCGGAACATTTTGAATTGGCAGTGCTGATCAACCCAAATAATCCCACCGGAATAGGAATACCTAAGGGTGAAATTCTCAAGGCAATTGCAAAGGTTCCTGGTGACACTCACGTCCTTGTTGACGAAGCCTATATGGATTTTTGGGATCCAAATCAAAGTCTTTTATCTGGACCGCTTCCGCCAAATGTTTCGGTGATTTCTTCGTTTTCAAAGCGGTTTGCCTTGAGCGGATTAAGAGTCGCGATGCTTCGTACATCACCAGAAATAAGGGAAAGCCTTGCTCTGCGAACGCCCCCTTGGGCGGTCTCGTTGCCTGCCCAAATTGCTGCCTGTGCTGCATTGCGTGACGATGCTTATTACCGTCAAAAGTACATTGAGACTATAAGTCTTCGCAACCGTCTCAGATTAGGCTTAGAGGACAGTGGCTATCTAACCGTGGACAGTTGCGCAAATTGGCTGATGATGCAAGTTTCCGATGCAAAGCGATTTTGTTGCCAGATGGAGTCGAGAAATTTGTACGTTAGAAACATTGGTTTGACTGCTCCGTCACTCGGCAACGAATGGATTCGAATTGCGGTTAAAGATCATCAAACCAATATGAAGATGCTCGATACGATTGGCTAATCGGTTAGGGCCAACAAGGCGAACGTGCAAAGCCAATGTTCACTCATGTAATTTGCTTGAAGATGAGGCATTGCTGCCTCAAAATGTCGATCTGCTGATGCCGAAGCAGTTCCTGAAATTGAAGGAACGTGCTTGGCTAGATTTCGCCAGCACCAAGCCCGACTAAGATTGAGACCATCAAGGTGGCCGATTCTTCCATCGCTCCGGTGGGATACTTCGATAGGATTGAGCAAGTTCGTTGGAAGACTGGGAATATTATCCAGAAACCAAGAATTAAACTCACTCTTTGGCAATACCCTTGCCATTAAAAGTGCTTCAGTTAATGTTGGCGAAAGGAAATCTTCACCACTGGGCTCAACTCCTGGAGCAGCTAAGTCAGAAATAAAACGTTCTCGAGACCAATCAGAGATTGCAGATTTGAGTTCAGAGTCATGATCGATTGCCCACTCGTTCGCTAAGATTAATGCGAATGCCGTATTGCTATGGGTTCCAGATCGAACGGGAAATGTGAGTCGAGAAAGATACTCTTTCAGGCGAGATGACAAGAGGACCGCGATCGGTTGGAGAACATTGGCGAAATGTATGTTCTGATAGCTGACTTCTTGATGAAGCGCAAGAAACCAAGCCCAACCATAAGGTCGTTCAAACATTGGATGAGCGGTCAGATATCCCATTTCGGTTTGAGCATTTTCTAATGTAAAAGCGATTTCGGCTCGACCAACAATTTCTGAAGCCATATTGGGGAAAAGTCGAGCAATTCTAAAGAGCTGCCACCACCCATGAACACAACTATGCCAATCAAAACTTCCGTAGAAAATAGGGTGCAATGTGCTTGGAGAGAGTTTCTCGGGACCTTCAAGAACGTGAGCTAGCCCATGGGGATATTCCTTCGAAACGTGTCCGAGTGTAGCTTGAGCAAATCGGGCTGCAAGTTCAGGACTGATCTCGATGGAAGGCACAATTCATATTTTACGCTCGGAAAGAATTGCGCAAGTTGGGCAAATAAGAAGCAATCAAAAAACGTTACGAGCTGAACAAATGTTATCCTGGTGATTGCAATACAAGGACAATGCAACTTACTAAGAAGCCGGTTCGTCCTCATTAACAGACAAATCAAATGGAATCTCCATCCCAACCTCGAACAACGAATGGTAGCCAACCAATTCATCCCGCAATTCAGAAGGTTTGGATCTTTTCCAATATGATAACGTTTCTCGTACTTGGGGTCCTAACTTCAGTCGGAGAGTTTGCGCTCATCAAAACGATTCCATTGCCATGGCCGATTCCAATATTCATGCCTCTTTTGTGGATAGCGATTGGCATCTTGAACGCGCGATTTCTAAAGCGCCAGTGGCAAAGGTGGAACTATGAAGTCACCGAACATGAAGTCATTCTCTCCTGGGGAGTTTGGAATCAGACAAAGCGATTCGTCCCAAGGGATCGGGTTCAGCATGTAGATATCACGTCCGGACCAATCGCGCGTCACTTTGGATTGGCTCATGTCCACCTTTACGTTGCGGGTGCCCACGGAGCCGTTGGTGGAATTCCCGGTCTCACTCCCGAAGAAGCCGAAGATCTGAGAAGCATGTTAGTGGAGACCCAAGCCGAACATGTTTGAGACTCCGCATCGCTTACATCCAGCTGCCATCGTCATCAACTTTGGGGTCTATTTTGTCGCCACAGTGCGGAGCCTTGCTGCACCATTAATTGGGATTTTCATCACTGGAAAGGACTCGTCCGCCAATTTCATGTCGATTATGATTGGAGGAGGAATTGCGGTAATTGGGGGTATTTCCCTCATTGGTCCAATCCTGAATTACTTTTCAACAACTTTTTTCATAGAAGGCGATGCCCTCGTCATTTCGAGCGGATTCATATGGCGAAAACGACGAACCATTCCTCTCGCCCGAATTCAAAACGTCAATATTGAGCGAACGATCTGGCATCGACTCCTAAAGGCAGCAAAAGTAAAAGTCGAAACCGCTGCGGGGGCTAAATCAGAGGGAGATTTGACCGCCCTTTCGGTAGAAGATGCAAACAAACTTCAAGCCGTACTATTGCAGCGCAAACAAACAACTGATACTGGCGAGCCAGAAACAAAGCCCGAGCCGCTATACCAACTCTCTCCAAAACAAGTCATTCTGGCTGGCGCTCTTGGCAACCGAGCCATTTACATATTTGGAAGTATCTTCGCGGTGTTCCAGGCCGAAGGGGCACATCAATACTTTAGACCGATCTTAAACTACATACAACGTTTAGGACCAGCTACCTCGATCCTTGCCGGTGCAGGAATATTTGTCGGCCTGATAATTATCGGCTGGCTAGTATCGATTGGGATATCCGCAACTCGCTACTACGGTTTTCGAATCGAGAAGCATGAAAGGGGAATTCTTATCACCCATGGGCTCATCACTCAATTCAAAAGTGTCGTTCCCGTCGGCAGAATTCAAGATGTCCGAATTGTTGAACCTATTTTATTCAGACTCCTCGGATATTGTGAGATTTATGCGGATACCGCAGGATCATTCGACAAGAAAGACGTAGCTTCGGCAAACAAGATTTGCCCGATTTTGCCAGAAAGGGAAGCCAGCCGAATTGGAAAGCTTTTGATGCCCGAATTTGAATTCGAGTCCCTCAACTGGCAACAAGTGAGTAAGAAAACCATTGCCCGACACGCGGCAAGGCACTTCATTTCCTATTTGGTCGTTATTTTCGTTCCTCTGGCGATTTGGCTGAAGTGGTATTCCCTCATTTTCATTGCGCCGATAGCGATCTACAGTTGGATCACAGGTCTTGTTTCCTTCCATTACGTTGGTTATTCGTGGACGAACGACATTCTTGCTGCCCGTCGTGGGGTCTTTCGCAAGCAAGCTACGATCATTCCGTTTGATCGAATTCAGCACTATACAATTAACTCATCGTACTTTCAACGGCGCCTCGGACTAGCTACGGTTACTGCGGTGAGTGCATCAACTGGAGGGCATTCAATTCATGTAGCTGACGTGGATATGGAAGCCGTAGATGGCTTACGTGAGACTATTGCCGTTTCAATTCAAAGCCATTTAGGTTCGAGGAAGGGTGGGCTTTAGCTGTCGATATATTTGTGATGATTTCCAACAAGATGCAACCATTCTGGTATTCTAGACGTAAGCAACCATTGAGTGCATGAGGCTCAAGTGGTTTAATGCCATAATAGTAATAGCAATGGGAAAAACAGTAGGAATTGATCTTGGAACGACTAATTCAGTCGTTGCAGTAATGGAAGGCGGAGAGCCAGTCGTCATTAGTACAGCTGAGGGTTCACGAACATGTCCAAGCGTCGTCGCATTCAAAAAGAATGGCGAGCGTCTTGTGGGCGCGCCCGCCAAACGACAAGCTGTAACAAATTCAGAAAACACAATCAGCTCCATTAAGCGATTTATCGGTCACCAGTACGGAGAAGTCTCCGGTGAGCAAAGCCGCATTTCATATAAGCTCAAAGCCGGAAAAAATGGACAGGCTTGTGCACACATTCCTGCTCTCGATAAAGACCTTTCGCCCGAAGAAGTTTCTGCAATGATCCTTCAAAAGCTTAAAAATGACGCTGAGGCGTATCTTGGAGAAACTGTTGACCAAGCAGTCATTACGGTTCCAGCCTATTTTAACGACGCACAACGTATTGCAACCAAGAATGCCGGCGAAATTGCTGGACTGAAAGTCCTTCGAATCATCAATGAGCCAACTGCTGCATCCCTAGCCTATGGATTAGATAAGAAAGCAAACGAAACCATTCTTGTCTTTGACCTTGGTGGTGGAACATTCGACGTATCCGTCCTTGATGTCGGCGAAGGTGTATTCGAAGTTCGATCCACTAGCGGCGATAGCCACCTTGGCGGAGATGACTTTGACAACAAGATTGTCGACTTCCTTGCAGCCGAATTCAAAAAAGAACAAGGCGTTGATATCCTCAAAGATTCAGCAGCAGTTCAACGGTTACGGGATGCCGCTGAAAAGGCGAAGATCGAGCTATCCACTCAAATGAGTACGCAGATCAACCTTCCGTACATCACTGCAGTTGACAACGAACCAAAGCACCTCGATCTTACAATGTCAAAAGCGAAGTTTGAAGAGTTGACATCTGATCTTATGGATCGGGTTAAAAAGCCGTTCTTCCAAGCTCTTGAGGATGCGAAGCTGAAGGCAAGCGAGATTGACGAGATCATCATGGTTGGTGGTTCAACGCGAATGCCGCAAGTGCAAGACCTGGTCAAGCAATTGACCGGTAAGGAACCCAATCGTTCGGTTAATCCAGACGAAGTTGTTGCGATTGGCGCAGCAATTCAGGCTGGTGTTTTGGGCGGAGAAGTTAAGAACATCGTTCTTCTCGATGTCACTCCACTCTCGCTAGGTGTTGAAACTCAGGGCGGCATCTTTGACAAGCTCATTGATCGAAACACAACGATTCCTACGAAAAAGAGTCGAATCTACACGACTGCGACAGACAATCAGCCAGAAGTAGAAATTCACATTCTTCAAGGCGAGCGCCCAATGGCCCGTGACAATAAGTCAATCGGTCGGTTCCACTTAGCCGGAATTCCTTCGGCACCAGCCCGAGTGCCGCAGATCGAAGTTACCTTTGATATCGACGCAAATGGCATCCTCCATGTTGGAGCTCAGGAGAAAGCAACTGGAGCCAAGCAAAGCATTACCATCACTGGTTCAGGCAACTTGAACCGAGATGATATTGAGCGAATGGTCCAAGACGCCGAAGCAAATGCCGAAGCTGACCGACAATTCCAGGAACTAGCCGAGTTGAAGAACAAGGCCGACCAACTCACCTATCAGACCGAAAAGACCCTTAAGGACGCTGGTGACAAGATTGAGGAAGGCATGCGACAAGATGCCACCGAAAA
>JAYUOQ010000167.1:0-12275 GCA_043760685.1 Armatimonadota bacterium
TCTTGCCACGATTGCAGGGACTCTAGATCAGATTCTTTAATCGCGCCGGTTTCTTTGGCTACATCAATCAGAGTGGAATAAGTCAGGGCACTTCGGAGCTTAACACCTTGTTGTTGGAAGTTCTCGATTCCTTCACGGAAGTTATAGCTGAAGATGGCGAGGGCTAATTCGACCCTTGCTCCTTCTTCTCTCAGTACTGGTACGACTTTGACGGCGCTACCGCCAGTTGAAACGACGTCTTCGATGAGTACGCATTGTTGACCTTGATGCAAAACTCCTTCAATCTGCTTTCTCATGCCGTGTTCCTTGGCTTTATCTCGGACATAAATGAAGGGAAGTTCTAAAGCATCGGCGAGCAACGCTCCCCACGGCAAACCGGCAGTAGGGATGCCGCAAATATTTTCAACCGTCATTCCTGATTCTTCGATCAGAGCCTGCATGGCGGAGACTACTAGCCGTCTGGCTTCATGATCACTCAGAAGTATTCGATTGTCGTTATAAACTGGCATGAAGTATCCGGAAGCCCATTGGAAAGGGCGCTCTGTACTGATTTTAATTGCGCCAAGCTCAAGCGACTTTTGAGCGATCTTTTGACCGAATATCTCACTTTCTTTCATTCAGCAATGAACATACCTCGTAACCCGGTACTTACCGCTTAGTCCTCTCGTTCGAAGGCGGGCAGATTTTTGTGAAGTGTCATTTGAGTAGGTCAATTGCCTTAGAAAATGGCGAAGCCCTTTGGTTGAAAGTGTGACTGAGAGTAATCTGTTTCTTTTGGGGTTATGGTTCTTACGTCTGCGCTTTCGATTATTCTTGTCACTCAAAGCGATCCAAAGCAATCGGTCAATCTGATTTGGGCTGGAATTAAGCTGTCGATATCGGTGCCGGCCGTGATCGATGGCTGGAAGCTGAAACGAAATCGTTCGGATACTTCGACTAAAATCGAATACGTCCATTCGAGTCTTGTTGCGTTTGGAAAGCCCTGTTCATTTACGGTTGATTTTCGATCAAAGTCGATTGCCGCCAAGCTTCTGCAAGTCGAGAAGTCTGCCCTTAACCAGCCGAAGCCTTCTACGACGAATTTGAAACTGGAATGGCGTTGGGATGGGTGGCAGTATTTAGAACGTGAGATGGGGACTTCTCAGGGCATTCAAATCAAGTTTGTTGGCGAAGCAGATTCGCTCTTTGTATTGGGCAGCCTTAGTTATCCCGGTCCGCTAGAGAAGCAAACGACGAACAAGTTGGTTGCGATTATGTCTCGGTTGACTCGAGGGGTTATCCCAAGCGGAAAGATCAAAGCCTTTTAGGAGGTTCATCGTTACAAAAGTCCCAAGTTAATGTACTAGGTTTGGTGTCCATGGAACCATAGACATTGATTTGTAAGTCAAAATTACTCAGTTGGCTAAACCTAATGTGGTTTGTCAGGGGTTTATATGAAAAGCAAATTTGGCAGCTTGGTGATTTGGTCTTGTATTCTTGCGTTATCCGCATCGGCTAGTGCGACAACTCGAAGTTCTTTCATTGACGTGGACTCGACGTCGAATATTACTTTTAATGCTACAAATGGTGGATTAACGGTTGATGTATTGCTTGGAGCGAACCCAACATTTACGATTGGAACCAATGTCTATCACATCACAAGCGTGATTGGATTTTACGCACTGTCGGACGACGACGATCTCACTGTGACCAACAGCAATTTTGGTGTTTGGTCGACAGACAACGGTAATTCTGGACCTGGAGGAATTGCGGGTTGGAAATCGAACCCCAACAATGGATTTGGGGCTAATAGCAGTCAGCTGTTTACGTACACGGCTCTCAGCACCAATCGCGTTGAAGGACTTGGGCTTCATGTGGTAACTTCGGAGCTTTTTCCAAATACAACTGGAAATACAGGAAACATTGCGATTGTTCCTGAGCCAGCTTCGTTTGCAATTCTAGGTCTAGGATTAGTCGGAATCATTGGTCGACGCCAAAAGAAATAGATTCGAAATAGAGTTTAGATTGGGCCGAGGCGAAAAAGCTTCGGCCCTTTTTGTGTATGTCTGATGGCGTTTCCCCCACGCCAAAATTGAACTAAACTATTCGTTGATCAGAACCACATGAAAGGCGCTCCTCCCATTGTCGATTTTCTACTCAATCTTTGCCCTCTTTGCGTGATTGCAATGCCAATTATTACGATATTGGTAATGGTCAAGCTGATGAAAAAGCCGGAGCAAGGTCAAGTAGTGAATCTTGATGATGTTCTGGCAGAAGAGTTATCCGACAAAGAATAAGGTTTAGTTCTCGATACGAGAAATCATGGCGAGGGCATCGGGATGGTCCGGAAGAAGTTCGAGCACTTGGCGAAACGAGTTCTCCGCCGCGTCGAGTTCCCCCATTTCGAATTGGATGGTGCCGAGGCAATAGTGGGCGCTTTCGTCACTGGCATCAAACCCAACTCCGCGCTTTGCCCACACGAGGGCCTCATGCAGATTTCCGAGGTCTCTGAGGGCGACCGCAAGTGCAACGTGAGTACCTGGAAAATTTCGATTAAGTTCGAGTACATGTCGAAAGGAACTAGCGGCGGCTTCGACTTCGCCTCGAGAGTAAAGTGCCAATCCGAGATAATGATGAATTCTAGGATCATCTGGCTTCTCAGCAAGCTGACTGCGGTAGAGGTCGATTCGGCCGTCAAGCTCAAGGAGCTGTGCCTCGTCTCCAATTGGACTATTCGATCCCAAAGTTCCTCCTGACCATCAAAACAGCTTAATAATAGCCCAAACAGGCTGAGTTAGATCAAAGTAGAGTCGGATCGAGAGATTTCCCTCAATTGATCGCTTTCCCATCTTCCGATGAAGACTTTGGTTTTCGCATCATTGAATGGAACGGGAAATTGATCGTAAACGTCATATGCTTCCCGGCTAACTTGGTTATTCTCAGGTCGGCCGTATCGACCACCAATGTAGCTCCAAGCATCGTTACGCTCCGACCGATTCACAAATCGGCTCGATACATAGCACCCTTTTGGAATCATAACCTTTCGCATACCTCGTGGCGGGACAAAATCGGAATTGCAAATCCAACCGAGATCTGCCCTCATGGTGTCTCGGACAGGATGAGTCCACATATTGTCGAGATAAATCGTCACAAACGAAGCATCTGCTGGAATCAAGGATTCAAATCGTTCTTGAAATCGAATCCAGCCATGCTCCAGCCATCCATAGTTGCCGACAAACCGCCAAACGCATGCGTGTCGAATTGGCATGATGCACGGTGCTTCTTCCCAAGTTCGGTTAGCCTTGTTGATGAGGACCCAATCAGCGTTCCAATGGAGACCAACTGGCGATTCAAGTTTCCAGTCATTTCCATCCTTACGGAACTCAGTCGGAATAAGTCCGAATGCCTTTCGAAACGAGCGTGAGAACGCTTCCGGGCTTTGATACCCACTTTCGATCGATAGTTCCTGTATGGAGTGACTCGTATTGAGCAGCATGAATGCTGCCCGTTCGAGCCTCATTCTCCGCAAAAATTGTTCAAGGGTTTCTTCCGTCATGCGACTGAACATTCGCACAAGGTGAAAGCGCGACAGGCCGGCCGCGGACGCCAATCGAGGCACGCGAATTGGACCGGAGCGACAACGAAGAACGTCTTCGATCACTCCGGCCAGAAGTTGGTGGTAATGCCTCTCAGCGCTTGGTGTCACTTTTTGATTGTTTGCTTTCTCCTTTTGATTGCCAATGCGGCAATGCCAAGACCGATTCCCATTATTGTAGTCGGTTCGGGAACCATCATGATAAATGTTGGTCCGCTGAGACCAGTTGATAGGGCAGTTCCGGCAAATGAGCCGTCAGTCATTGAGTATTTCAGAATTCTGTTGTTCCGCCATGATGAAACATACAGCAAACCGTCATCTCCGAAGGTCATTCCTGACGCTCCACTTAGTCCACCAGATCCTGCTGTTACGAACGTGTCGATGAATGAGCCATCAAGCCCATACCGAAGCACTTTGTTGCCATTGTCACTTGTTACCCAAACTTTATTGTCTCTGAAGAGGATTGTTCTAGGCTGACTCATTCCACCTACGCCAGCGGGGATAAAGGTGTCGATGAACGCTCCAGTGGTGGCGCTGTAACGTTGGATTGCATTTGAATCAAAGCTTGGGACATAGAGCTTATTGTCTGGACCAATTGTGATTCCAACATCGGGACCATTGATCCCGCCTGTACCGGCAGTGACAAAAGTACTCAAAAATGTGCCCGATGAGTTGTATTTGGTAACCGTGTCGTTGTTGAAATTTCCGACGAGAATATTGTTCGAGGAATCAAAGGTGATACCGGTTGGACCGTTTAAGTTTGATCCGGAGATGATGGTGTCAACGAAGGCATGAGTCGTCATGTTGAATCGCTGAATTGAGTTGTTGCCCTCGCTACAAACATAGAGTAGTCCGTCAGGACCAACTTGCATTCCGAGAGCGCCGTTAAGGCCTCCCCCGGTATATGAACCTAAAGTCGTGTTGGTCGTAGGGTCGAATCGGACGATCGAGTTGCCAAAGAAATTTGAAATGAGAAGCTCGGAAGCGTTTGCCCCAGCCGAGATCAGGATGGCTAACCCTCCACAAAGTAACTTGAATTGCCTAAATTGAATTTTCATTCTAACACCAGCGCAAAATAGCGCTGGTGTAGTATCCATCTGGACTGGTTTCCTGTCCCTGACTTTATGTGCGCAAATTCCAATAGGCTCCGTACCTCGGTCACGAATAACGTTTACAGACTTTTTTCACCGAATGATTACTTCGTCCATGAAAACCCATGTTGATCCACCGGCAGATGCGTGCCATCGAGGGAGTTTTTTTGCGCTGGTCACCCGAAACAAGACGTATCGATATTTTCCATGTTCGTATGGCCCGAGGGGATTTGGAAATGAAAAGTGATGGAGTTTCGGTTCATTCTTGTGATCAGAAACTAAGGCTTCTTTTCCCCAAGGCAGGTAGCCCTTTCCGTTTTCTGAAACAAAACACTCAACTTTGTCGGGATGGAGAATCCAGCTTCCAGATTCTGACAAGGAGTTGGTTTCAATCGAAGACAAGGTTTTTCTTGTTCCAAGATCAATTGTGAGTTCGAAATCGACTCCGTCCCAGCCAACCCATTCTGATCGAAAATCTGAACCCCCTTGCACTCCGTTGGTCAGCTTACTTAGGGCGCCTGCACCGTACTTCTTTGAAGGCACTGGCTTAGACGTAACTTGGGATCCAAAAGCGATGTTGCCGGCGATGCTTAGGGATGTCAGTCTAACCATCGAATCTCGAAACTGTTGAGGAGTGAAGGTTCGCTCGCTCAAGGACGTCACGTTATTCGTGGTTGCGGTTTCTAAGAACTCATCGAAAGAGCCTGGAATCGAAATCTTCGCGATTGGCTTACCATTTTCGAGCTTGTAGAATCCTCGAGATCCAAAGACATCGTTTGCTGCGATCAGCATTCGAGCATAGTCAAGAGATAGTCTGGCAGTGAGGATTCGCTGACGATGGACGGGATCGGAGGCTGTTGCCAAGGCAAGAAAAAACTGACTTCCGTAATCGTCTAAATTGCGTTCAGACAGGAAATCGTTTGCGTGGGTTACTGGACTACCGAATATGTCGAGGCGAGTCTTGGATTCTTGCATTGCTGACGTCAGATCGTAAATATATTTCTCGATGTACTCCCCGCCTGGACCATAGTAACCGAGGCAGAACTCGTGAATGATCTTGGGGACTTCGGCTTTGGGATTCCACAATAGCTTTGCCAGTAGATAGGCTTTAAGTTCGGAAAACTCGTGACCAGGGGAAGTATTGGTTTGCTCGAAAACCTGATTGACGCCGTATTTTACGAAGAATTCAATATTTGGCTGGAGGGTGAAAAGGTTCGGGAAGGGCGCCAGCATGTGGTTGAAGTTGACAGTGTAATCCCAGAGGTAAATATTTTTGGTTACCCTTGCCCAATCATTAATATCCTTCACGAAGTCAAAAGTAGTTGGATTGGTTTCGATTGGTTGCGATCGGTCGGCTTCAATGGTGCAGAGAACAATTTGAACGTTCTTTTCCGGCTTTGTTATCTTCGTTGCCTTACGAGACCATTGATAGGCAAGCGTTGAAATAGTCTCTTTGGGAAACTGTTTGGCGATTTCGTTGACGAATCGAAGTTGGGCGCCGCCGGGCGTCCCTTCCTCCGAATTGATATCAAGACATCGTTGGCATTGGCAAAAGTATTCGTTGTCATTTTGGCTGACCGACCAGACATGCTTGCTTGGCTGGGCGGCAATTTCTTGTTTCAGTTTTGCAACAACTATTGGTACGATCTCGGGGTTCGAGGGACACAGCTGAATCGGGGATCTACGATTCTTTATGAGAGCATAGTAATCAGGGTGGTCCTTAAACCACGTGCTTGGTGGGACGAGTTTTTCGAAGGTGTGGACCGAATATCCCGCGCCATACATTTCGCTACTGGAGTTTCCTTTTGTCCAATCTAAGTAGTCCGGATCTTTGGAAAATTCGCCATATACTGCCCGAAATTCGATGGCAGGATTTTCAATATCGAAGACATTTTTGACTTTGAGATTTGATTGTTCGGGAAAGATGTATGCGGTTGGGCTGAAACATCGGCAACCAAAGTACTTTTCAAGAAGATGAACAACGCCATAGATGGCTCCTTTTCTTCCACCGGAGACAATTGAAAGTGAGGCACCGCTAGTGTAGACGCCGAATCCATCTGGCTTCAGGGACTTGTTCGATTCAGGATGAGGCAAGTTTATTCCTCGAACTAAGGTGATCTTAAGTTCGCCATAGTAACCTCGGCTCCGTTTGACGGTATTTTCCGAGAATCCAATATTGATAGATGACTTTAGATTTCGGAGGTTGCTTTTGATGATCGGTAGCGTGCAACCCGACATTTCCTGAACTGAAGATTGAAGTAGCCTGGCGGCTCGCATGTTGACTTCCGATTCTGGGTCCTGAATTGGAATGACGATCGTTGCCATTGGTCGGTTTTTCGCAACCAAGGTACATGTTTCCGATTGTTGGCTGGTTCCAAAAGCGATTGCAACGAACAATCCAACTAAGCTCATGGCTCAACTTTACCTAGAAGGGTTCTACAAGCGAGAACGAACAACGCTCAATTCTGATAAGATAGTTTCAAGTCAATGAAGACACTTGCCATCGCCCTGTTGCTCTCACTTTCTTGCTTAGGCGTAGCGGATGATTCACCCGGACATTCAGCTCACGGGAGTGCCTTCGATTCAGGAATGCGAACGAAGCCATGGTTGATTCCTGGCGTGGGAAATGCTCCTTTTACGGTTTCTTCGAAGAACAAAGAAGTCCAACAATGGTTTGACCAAGGAAATGCTCTTTTGCATTCGTTTTGGTTTGAAGAGGCAGAGCGGTCCTTTCGCTGGTGTTTGAAGTTAGATCCCGATTGTGCAATGGCCTATTTGGGATTGGCGCGATGCGGATTTACGTGGTTTACGCTTGGAGGAGGTGGTTCTTACAACGAGAAGGAGTACGGGCGCTATAAGACTTTTCTCAAAGAGGCAGTCAAGCGAGCGGGAGCCGTAACAGAGCAAGAACGCATGCACATTGAGGCTTGGGATGCGGCTGTCACGAAGGGGGGGCAAAAGACCCTGGTTGAAAAACTCAAGCTCATCCTCGTTAATTATCCCGAGGATATTGAGGCCAGGGCTCTTATCGCCCTTTTCAATATTGGTCAAGGAAAGCCGCAAGACAATGAAAATTTTGTTCAGCAAGTTCTGGCAAAGAATCCAATGCATCCTGGGGCCCTTCATGCCAGCATCCATAACTGGGATGACAAAGAATCCCTTCGAGCAATCAAGGCATGTGAGTTGTACGGTAAAGCAGCCCCCGGAGTTGGTCATGCTCTCCATATGCCCGGACATATCTACAGCAAGATTGGGATGTGGCACGAGGCCGCCATTGCAATGGATTCTGCAACTCGAACTGAGTTGAAGTATATGAACGACCGGTTAGCACTGCCATTCGAAGCTTGGAATTTCCCTCACAACCGAAATTATCTTTGTTACATCCAAGAACAACTTGGAATGGCTAATGCGTCAATCCAAGGTGCTCGTGATTTGTTGAGTACTCCTCGAGATCCAGATTTTAACTCTGATGATGCAAAGCGGGGAAGCTTGTTGTCACCGGGACGACAGGCTCTTCAGCGAGCCTTAATCAAGTTTGAGCGCTGGAAGGAGATCATGACTCCAGGATACGTTGATTGGGATACTCGCGATAAAAGTAGTCGAACGACAAAGATTTATGTTGAGACCTTGGCGTTGACCGGCCTTGGTAGGCTCGATGAGGCAAGAGCCCACCTGCTCGAACTTGAAGATTTGGTAGGAGAGAACAAGACAACATCGACAATTGTTAACCTGGCAAAGGGAACGCTATATATTGCCGACAACAAGGTCGAAGAAGGTGAAAAGCTTCTTATTGCGGCGGACGAACAAGAGCAAAAGAATAGAAAGGGCGGCTTCTACGCCAATGATCCGCCAACACAGGCTTGGCCAATTGCCCGGCTCCTCGGTGATCACTTCTTAAAGCGAGGCTACTTCAAGACAGCCATTGCCTACTATGAACGGGCACTGGAGTATGAGCAAAACGATGGATTTTCTTTGTCCGGCTTAGTAATGGCAAATGAAGCCCTGAACTTGAAAACGGTTGCGGAGCGGTATGCGGGAAGATTGGCTTATGTTTGGTCCAACGCCGATCCGGGCTTGCCTTGGGTCGAACGGGTGAGAAAGTTGTATCCAAATCCATCACCGATTGCTTACACTCCGGCCGTAGAACGAACTTACATCCCGGCTGAGCTTAAATCATTCGGTCCGAGTAATTGGGAGCCCTTTGCTGCACCTGAACTAAACGTCTTAAACGTCGATGGAAAACGGGTTCGCTTGACTGATTATCGAGGAAAAAATGTTCTTTTGGTGTTCTTTCTGGGGGAAGCGTGTGTTCACTGCGTTGGCCAGTTAAAGTCGATTAATGACAAAATGCCTGATTTTCAGGCTCAGAACACCGTGGTCCTTGGGGTCTGTAGCCAGACGCCAGCGGTACTGAAAAAGTCTTTGATTTTGAATCCGGTTAAGGTGACATTTCTCAGTGACAATAACCACGAGAATGCCCGGCGATTTTCATCCTATGATGACTTTGAAAATATCGAGCTTCACTCAACCATTCTCATTGATAAGCAAGGCAAAGTGAGATGGAAAAGAACTGGGGGCGACCCATTCATGAACATAGACTTTCTACTCGGAGAGATCAAGCGCCTTAACGCACAGTCCTAATTTTTAGATTCTGAGCTTTCACGTTTCTGGCGTTTCGAACTACCATCACTGGATCAGAAGATAACTTCGTTATTGATAATTTTGTGGCAGTGAAATTAGACACATCGTCAATAACTATGGCCGGACGATAGTCCAGTTTTGCGATTCCAAATGAGCAGTCGCTAACTATGATTCCTTTCGCATGACGGATAAAAAGGCCCCAGGCCGGTAATTCGCCAAACATGTTGAACTCCGGATAGTGTTCGGCATATTCGGGAATTTTTGACAGTGCAGTGACCGGGACATTTGCGATATTCGGTGACCCTCCGCCGGGGTAATGAATCTTGATTCGTTCAAGCTTTACCCCCTCGATTGGGACCTCTTTGTGACCCATGATTGAAGACGGCATGACGTTATGAGGAATGGCAATATCGGGTCCTTTGAAAGCGTATCCAAGATCGGGCTGGATTGCTGGAACTTGGACATCTAGGTCATGGAGATAAATGTTCTTAACTCTCCCGACAGGTGCCTTCACCGTGCGATGCCCAAGGCGAATGAAAAAGGCATTTCCGGTATTAACGGCTTTAATGTTTCCCACTTCAATGTTATCGAGAATTGCTCCATCGACTGACTCCAGGGCGATTACGGATCTAAAGGTGTCCCGGACTTGGCAATCGTCGATGGTGATGTTCTTAAACCCCCCGTGGCTTGACGTTCCAAATTTAAATGCACTGGCACTACTTCGGACCCGACACTTTGCAATGTCGATATTCTCGCATCGAGATTTAGGATTATCGGACTTGAGGCAGATTCCATCGTCGCACGCATCAATGTCGCAGTCGAAAACTTTGACATTCTTGCAGTCGAGGAGATCGATTCCATCGTTGTTCCAATAGGATTTACTGTCGACTTTGACGTTAAACATCCAGAGATCCTCACACTCTCGATAGGTTTGCACCCAACAGCACGAGTTCTTGATCGTAACTCCAGCTATCCTCACCCCTTTGCAATAATTCATCTCGATGATTTCGGGACGATCTAGTTCACTGGGTCTCCATCCCTTGGGTGGAATCTTGACTTCACCAGTATCGACAAGATGAAGAATGTCTTGGGCAAGCTCTGCGCCTTGACCATCGATAGTGCCCGTACCAGTGATCTTTACATCGTTGACCTTGTTTGCCGAGATGAGCGTGTACCAAATCACCTTTTGATAATCTCTCCTTTTCGTGCTTCCGAGGAGTACGGCTTGGTCTTCAAGGTGGAGCTCGACATGGGATCGAAGGTGAATTGTGCCCGTCAAGAATTTTCCGTTAGGAACATTGACGATGCCACCCTTTTTTCCGGCCTCATCAATAGCCGCTTGAATGGATTTCGTATTCAAGGTGGTGCCGTCGCCAACCGCCCCAAAGTTTCTTATGTCGAAAGTTTGTTTGCCCAGGATCAGTGCCGCTACCAAGCAATTCATTTGCGATAGCTTAACCTAAGATGAACTGTTGAGGGGCATTTTCTCACCTAGGCCGGTTAAACTCATCGAATGCTTTCAGAGCCACTTCAATCATCCTACGATGCCGTTGTGGTTGGAAGTGGGCACAACGGTTTAGTCGCGGCTGCATATTTGGCTAAAGCAGGGAAGTCGGTTCTGGTGTTGGAAAGAAACGATACTTTGGGTGGAGCAACTGCATCTCAACAAGTGTTTCCCGATTACGACGCTTGGCTTTCTCGCTACTCCTACCTAATTTCTCTTTTTCCGAAGAAAATAGTGGATGACCTCGGACTGACGTTCCAAACGGTCCAACGCAGAACGGCTTCATTTACTCCTTATGGTGGAGACGGAGGATTGGTGATTTCGAACGTTGATGTGAGCCGATCACGGGATTCAATGAGAGAAATGACTGGCAGTGACGAAGCTTGGTCGAGGTACCAACGTTTGATGGAGTTGGAGGGAGCCATCGCCCAGCGGGTTTGGCCAACCCTTCTTAATCCGCTCAAATCAAAAAGTGATTTTGCCGGAGGAATGACCACTCCACTAGAGTTAGAAGCCTGGAAATCGTTCGTTGAAGAACCGTTGGGGAACGTTTTGGAGCGGTATGCCGAGCATGACGCCTTACGAGGGCTACTGATGACTGATGGCAAAATTGGCGTTTTTTCTCATCCGCACGATCCGAGCCTTATTCAGAATCGCTGCTTCTTGTACCATATCATCGGAAATGGCGACGGAGAGTGGCGAGTTCCGGTCGGCGGTATGCGCTCATTGGTTAATTCATTGGTCGAATCTTGCCAAAGTTCTGGAGTTGAGTTCAAAACTTCGTCGACAGTTTCCTACGTAGAACTTGGCAATGAACATCACTCGATAAGTTTTGAGTCAGACGGAAAGTCTTCAAGTGTTCAAGCTACTCACGTCCTCATCAACGCCGGACCAAAGACGTTTGCCAAGTTGTTTGGACAAACCTGGGAACCAGAGACAAATGACGAAGGATCAGTAGTTAAGATAAATATGCTATTGAAGCGATTGCCGAAAGTTCGAGCAAGGGGAGTTAGTTCAGAAGAGGCGTTTGCAGGTTCCTTTCACATTGATGAAGGATATGAGCAAATGCTAAGAAGCTATGTCCAAGCCAAGAATGGTGAAATCCCAGACCCGGCCCCAGGGGAGATGTATTGCCATACCTTGACTGATCCATCAATTCTCAGTTCGGAGTTGCAGGCAAAGGGATTTCAGACATTGACCTTATTTGGGCTTGATATGCCATACCGCTTGTTTGAAACGGATCATGATGCGAAACGAGATATGGTTAAGCAGCTTTACCTTGATGGTCTTGACCGAATTTGCGACGAACCGTTTGTTGACTGTCTTGCTTTGGATAAAGATGGTAACCCTTGTATTGAAATCAAGACGCCTCAGGACCTTGAAAAGGAAGTCGATCTTGATCTTGGCAACATCTTTCATAACCAATTGTCTTGGCCGTTCGCTGAGGAAGCTGAAGAAACTGGAA
>JAYUOQ010000168.1:0-4462 GCA_043760685.1 Armatimonadota bacterium
CTCCCCGATTTATCAAATTAGCGAAAGAGATTGTTGGGAAACGTACTGATGTTCGATCTGCGTCTCTTGAGATTCGAAAATATGTCAATTTAAAGATGACTCCTAACGCTGGAATTGGCGTTTTGAGGGATGCATCGGAAGTCCTTAGCGCCAAAGAAGGAGTCTGCAGAGACTACGCAATTCTTACGACAACTTTATGTCGAGCAGCAAATATTCCGGCAAGATTGGCGAGCGGTCTGGTTAACTTTGATGGAAACTTTTATTATCATGCGTGGGTTGAAGTTTGGACCGGGTACGACTGGCTAGGATTGGATAGCGTTCCCGAGTCTGAATTTTTCACTGCCAGCCATGTGAAATTGAGTCAAGGCAATGTGAATCAAGCATTCACATTTACGATTCTATCAAATGCCCGAATGGAAGTTTTAGAGCAAAGGAATTAGACCACGATGGAAAAACCAAAGCAGCACATAAAGAGTAGCAAGACAAAGAGCGCCTTCCAGATCATGATCTGCGGAGTCTTTGCCGCCTTTGTTGCAACGATCCTTGGCTTGTTTGGACCGATCCTTGTCAATAATGTTGGAAAGAGAACCGTCCCAGATTTTGTTGAAGTGCCATACGGGTTTACGACTTCCCTTCCCTTCATCATTTCTGGATTTGTTTGCGGTTGGTTTCTTGGCTCGATCGTCATTCGATTTACCGAGAAATTTGGAAAGCGATGGGATAAGACAGACGACTCGGAAAAGATCACTTGGTTTGTTGGGGGAATGCTTGGCTTTATTGTTGCCACATTCTTCATCACATTCTTGAATCAGTTCCCGTTTGAAAAATGGGTCGTTGCCCTTTTCGTCTTTGGCATTGCAGTTCTCTTTTCGACCTTTACGATTTATGCTCTACACTCGATGCGGGAGTCACTTCCTTGGTACCGAGGAAAGATTCGGGCACGCAGAACGGGGATGAAAATACTCGACACCAACGTCATTATCGATGGTCGAGTCTACGATGTTGCCAGATCGGGATTTGTTGAAGGCAACGTGTACGTTCCCCAGTTTGTACTGGAAGAGCTTCAATACATCGCCGATAGCCACGATGGTCTACGACGTCAGCGAGGAAGGCGTGGACTGGACATTTTGAAGCTCATGCAAAGCGAGTTTGAAATTGAAGTCGGAATCCACGACCATTTGGCTCCGGAGCAAGGGGACGGAGTTGATTCACGGCTGGTTCGGTTGGCGATTGCTTTAGGAGCCGACCTAGTGACTAACGATCATAATTTGAATCGTGTAGCTTCATTGCAAGACGTTAAGGTTCTTAATATCAACGACTTAGCCCTGTCACTTCGCCCCAATGTCTTGCCTCAAGAGCATATGGAAATCAACATTGTTCGAGAAGGAAATCAGGTTGGCCAGGGTGTTGGGTACCTCGAGGACGGAACGATGGTTATTATTGAGAATGGGCGGGCTCATATCGGCGAAACCCTCGATGTAATGGTTACACAAGTTATTCAGACTGAACGAGGAAAGCTTATTTTTGCCGAAGTTGAGGATACTGAACCTAACAAACCACGCACTACGCCGAGAAAGCATTAGCGATGAAACTTGGAGCGGTTATTCTTGCCGCAGGGTCTGGAACTAGATTCGGAGGTGACAAACTTGCCGCCTCAATTGGAGGAATGCAAGTTTGGAGACGCAGTTTCCTTGCTTTTCTCAATCATCCAACGGTTGATGAAGTCGTTGTTGTTTGCTCAGAGGCAAACTATTCGTCCATTCGAGAGGTGGTTGGTGAAGACGCAGAAGTCATCTTGGGTGGCGAAACCCGAACTGCGAGTACGATAGCCGGACTTTGGAAGGCGTCACAGATTGGTTGTGACGGTGTTCTTTTTCATGATGGAGCTCGACCATTTGTTTCGGAGTCCGTCATTTCTCGAGTTATTGATGGCGTTAGAGAAGGCAAAGCGGTGGCGGCAGCGGTGCCATGCGTTGACACGATCAAGCTTGTTTCGGGCGAGTCAATCGGGACTCATTTGGAACGGTCCAGCACCGTTTCGATGCAGACTCCTCAAGGCGGTCCTTCGGCAATGTTCGCCGATGCGTTTTCAAAGATTCAGGAGTCGTGTACGGATGACATGGAGCTTCTGAGCAAAGCTGGATACACTACCGAGTGGGTAATGGGCGATCCGAACAACTTTAAGATAACGACTGCGGAGGATTTGGCACGGGGTCGGTCATTGTTCGGCACGGAAAACCGAACTGGATTGGGTTACGACATTCACCGCTTTTCACCAGATTCGTCGCGACCTTGCTGGTTGGGCGGGGTTTTGTTTGAAGGTGAAGTTGGATTAGATGGTCACTCGGATGCGGATGTTGTTCTTCATGCCGTAGTGGATGCTTTGTTGGGTGCGATTTCGGCTGGAGATATTGGTCAGCTCTTTCCTAACACCGATATGGCTCATAAAGATCGGGCGTCGTCGGAGTTTTTAGTTGAGGCCGTTCGGTTGGTTTCTGAAGGTGGTTGGACCATCAATAATTTGGATATTGCGATTCAAGCGGAGAAACCGAAGATCATGCCTCGGGCATTGGACATTCGGACCCGCATTGCCTCGATTTCGGGGATCGAACTGGATCGGGTGAGCATCAAGGCAACAACAAACGAGGGAATGGGTTCGATTGGTCGAGCCGAGGGGATCGCGGCAACCGCGATTTGTTCGATTAGTCGGTAAGAAGTTGAAGACCAAATTTATGTGGATACCGGCCAATCAATCCGAAAATATGATTGATGAGTCAAAAGCTTCAAAAGGTGGGTTTGCGCTATACAATAGCCTCGTTAGCAGTTCCTGCCCTTTCTCGCCTGATTCCGGTCGCTCTAAACTTCATTGATTTGTCGCTCTTTCAAGGAAAATTGCTTTTTCATCCAGCACCGCCATGCTCTCATCGAGCTACAGAGCTTCTACCTGCATTAAGTTCGACAATCGGCTACTTGCAAAGCCCCGAAACATTCGCCCTTTTGCTATTTCCTAGTGCGATTTTTCTTGGACTTGGATTAGTCCTTTTGACTAGATCGCTTCGACTATGTAACTAAGGATATCTAGTGGATATCGTCAAAAACATCTACCTATTCAGGCAGGGCTTTATGAATTCTCGTCAAGAAAGGACTGCTTGAGCCAACTTTATTAAGAGAGTTCTTGTCATTGGATAAGGAAAGCACAATATCAGTCCCCATGAATCCGGTCAATGTTATGGTGTCGGCTCCAGTTTCGTATTTGCCTTTGTTATCTCCATGAGAGTAGCTAAATCCTTGTTCAATCAAAACAACTTCCGGACCTTTTGCTTCGGCAAATGGATTCGTATTTGTCGACCATCTACCGACGACGTCCTTTTCGAATTGTAGGGTTGAATGCCGTACAAACGAAATTCCGTCGGCAATTCCATCACCAAGCATCCTCCCATCTTGTTCGTAATGAAGAGTCATCGTCCCCATTTTGCCAGTCGATTCAAAAACGTAGTCTTCTCCAGATACGTGCCAAGTACCTCCCTCCTTTTCATAAGTAAAACTCCCATCAGGCTTTATTGATAGGAAAGTGGTGGGGGCCATGCTATAAAATGCTGAATCCCATTTTCCTATGACGGAAGATGATTTTATTGCGTGATCGTTCTTCCACAGGATCGCGATGAGTCCAAGTCCGCCCATTAGGATGATGAGCAATACCTTTTTCCACCTTGCCACAAAGTCTGTGACGAGTCAGCCCAACAAAATGTCACTATTGATAGCTCTGAAAAGACAGAATTACTCCTAGAGTCAATCCGTTGCAAGATCATTTGATTCAAGCATTTCTTGAACTATTGTGAAAACTAGATTAGCTTTCCAGATTTCGAGGTCGATCGGTTTCTTAAGCAGGATGACATCGAAGGTGGTTGGGCTGGACTGCCATTCTCTCATTCTTCTTCGCTTATTTCCGAATGATTTGAAATGCCAGAGGAGGATAGAGTCTTTCGACAACAAAGCTCTTATCGTTTCGACGTTACCATTGCAGACTGGTTTCTTATCGATTCCCCGTGCGATGCTGCGTTTGTAGAGTTGCCAGAAAGAATGCCAACGGGAATAGTCCAGACCGATGACAAGTTGAACCCGCTCGAGGGGAATTTCGAGCCATTTAGCATAGGCCGCATCCATGATCCATTCGTCTTGACTGCAGATTGCTCTGATTCTTTCTCGTTGCTCTTCGATTGGCACGAACTCCCAGTTTGCTTCCCACATTAAATTGTCAATTTCTGTCCAGGGAATTCCGGTCTTTTCGCTCAACCAAGTAGCCATGGTCGTTTTTCCCGACCCAGTAACACCATATATAAGGATGCGCTTTGGAGATTCCTTCCCTACTCTTCCCACATCCATTCCTAACATATTACAATGAGTCATGTCCTCATTGGTTCTGAATAAGCTTCGCATCGTTTGCATGGCATTGCCCGAAGCA
>JAYUOQ010000169.1:0-4450 GCA_043760685.1 Armatimonadota bacterium
CCAGACCGATCCCTGATGACAAGTGGAACTGGAGCTTTTCGGAACGCACTCCCACTCCAAGGGAAATTTGCGAGCACACATTCCTTTGGCTATGGTGTGACCGACAACAGATGACCGTTCTTGATCGAAGCCTTCATGGTCCGACTCCTGAACTCCCGATGGAGCGGAAAAAAATGATCGAACTTCTAGAAATGGAGCGCAGCGAGTGGCGCAAGTTAATCCGATCAATGTCCGCCAATCAACTAGAAGAGGAACGCGAAACTTGGGATGGGGATTTGCGATTGATGCGGTCCTTCCTGTTCCACATTGGGCAACACATTATTTGTAAAGTTGGTCAAATTCGCATGCTCATCTTTGAACTGGGTCTCGATGGAGGTGAACCTTACAATGCCCCTCATCCGAATACATATTATGGATTCACTGATTCCAACCGGTGGCCAGCATCGAGGGACTGAAGTTGCAATTGGCTTGCGCCTTTTCAATTGCTCCCGAGAAAGATGCGACAACAAAAAGACGAACGGCATGCGATGGATTTCTCGTTGAACAGTTAGATCTCGCTTTGATGTCACCTAATGGCATTTATTCGTCTTCAGGTTTCAAAATTGAAATGAAAGTCGCGGAAATTGAGTAGAGATATGTGGTCTGAGGCAATAGGGCTATCGGAGCCTTTATTCGCCGTAATGCTCAAAAAAATCGCTAGATTGCCTAGATTCTCATAGATTCAATCAAACACGAACTTTAAAATATAATGTCAAGCTCAATCCCCGAACGTTGTCGCTCCGTAGCTGAAAACCCCTTTTTCCAGCGTGCAATTCTGGTCACGATTGCAATCAACGCAGTATTAATGGGTGTCGAAACCTCTCCCGAAGTAATGCGAGTGGCTGGTCCCATTCTGGGAGGACTAAATCGACTTATTCAGGCGATATTCGTCTTCGAAGTAAGCGTTAGGATGATCGCAACTTGGCCCCGACTTGGCCGATTTTTCAAGGATGGCTGGAACTTGTTTGACTTCCTAGTCGTTGCCCTGTCGCTCTTACCTATGGCTGGTCCACTTGCCAATGTAGCCCGTCTCGCGCGAATTTTGCGGGTCGCACGGCTTATAGGAGTTTCCGGTGAATTGCGACTAATCTTGAGCACGATGCTTCGGTCAATTCCATCTTTGGCGCATGTTTCACTGTTGCTAGGAGTGCTTATCTACGTATACGCGCTCGTTGGTTTCCATTTGTTCGCGAAAACTGACCCGGCTCATTGGGGTTCACTTTGGCAGTCTATTCTCAGTACATTCCAGATATTGACCGTGGAAGGCTGGCCCGATATTCAAAAGGCGGTCATCGAGCTTCATCCGTTTTCCCCTTTCTTCTTCATCAGCTTCATTATCGTAGCCGTGTTCGTTGTCGTTAATTTGTTCATTGCCGTCGTTCTCAACAATCTTGAGACCGCTCGCGAAGAGCAACAACGGGAAGACGACATCGCTGCTGGCAATGACGTTTTGACCACTGTCCACGATTTGCAAGCTCGATTGGCAGAACTCGAGACGAAGCTCCGGGCTTCAAGATAGGGTCAACGAACCAAGCGAAGCCATCGGAGTTAACGTCAAATTTTAGTCATGATTCTCAGAAAAGATGTCGGCCCGCCATTCTAGAATAGCGGTCAAACATGGCAGAATCAGCAGTTATTTGGCGCCATATTTGCGAAGGACTTCCTTCACGTCTTCGCGCTGACCTGCCTGATCCATCATCGAAGTCCCGCCAGAATTGGCCGGGGAATTTAGATCAGCACCTGCGACCACGAGTGCCTCCACAACTGCGACGTAATCGCCATTCGAGTTGTTGCACCATTGCGAACCATGAGTAGCCCAGCCCAAAGGCGGACTTCCATGGTTTCTATCTTTCAGGTCAAGCGGGACCCGCCCCAAAAGGAGCCTGACGATGTCAACATATCCAAACCAACATGCAACGTGCAAGGCACTGCCGCTATCCATTCCTGGTGTATTGGGATCGAATCCTGCCGTTAAAAGAAGCCTGACGGTCTTAGTTTTTCCTGCTTGTGCCGCATCGGTTATCGCCCGTGCATCTGTCCCAATCTCTGCGACAAAGTTGGACTGGTTTCGGAGAATTTCCTCCACCGCTTCGTTGTTTTCAAGCCATGCCGCAGCAATCAATCGACGTACAGGTGAAGCACCCTTGGATAGTTGATCGAGAACCGCACGATTGCCACGCTCAGCTGCCACTTGAGCCGGAGTCTTGCCATTCCCGAGTAGATATAGATAGATGTGCCCACCGTTGGACTTTGAAGTGACAAACGGTGCATAGCCTGCTCTCGCCTCACCAGCTTCAGGATTTTCTTCAAGGATTTTCCTTGCAAGATCAACGTCATCAATTACAGCCGCTGTGAAAATATCCGGTTTTGCTCCTCGCTCAAGAAGGATTCGAATGACATCTGGGTTATTGGCATGATATTGGATTGGTGTAGATTCGTGATCGATATCTCGAATCTCAAGGTCAGCCCCCCGTGCGATCAACAACTCAGCTATTTCCGCCGTTTTTGCAACGTGCAATGGTCGCTGTCCATCCCCACCAGGAGCATTAACACTGGCAGGATCAGCATCCAAAAGTTGCTGAAGAACGTCGATCCTTCCTTGAGATGCCGCCGAGAAAACGTCGAACTTTGCGCCAAGTTCAATGAGAAGGTCAGCCGTTTTCGACGTGGCATGATCTAATGCTCCAAATCCGCCCGCCCACCACTTTGAACGGACATTAGGATCAGCACCGTGTTTAACCAAGAGTGGAAGGAGCTTTTCGGCGTGCGGATGGTAACTTGCGTATACGATTGCTGGAGAATCAAAGTCAAACATCGGATCGTCGATATGTCTTCGGATCATAGATTTGGTTCTGAATAGCCTTTCTAGAGTTGCCAAATCGCCTTCATAGACCGCCCGTTTGAACTTATCGAGCAGGACTGGCTTTTCAATTGCCTCGACCAACTTTGGCCAGCTATCGAATCCGTATTTCCTTGCGATAGCAAGTTGGGCGTCAGCGAGTTTCTCGCCATTTGAAAGGGAACGAAGGAGTTCCTTCGCTTGAATGCGGAGCTGCCGGATATCGGCTCGCTCGGGAATTGGTTCGGACATATTTACCTCGGTTGTGAGTAGCCTGTGGTCCGCGAACAGGGAACAACAAAGGTCGGTAGATACAATCGACGATCTGTTTTTTGGATGGACTCAGTCCTTCCCGCGGACCCGGGGGCGTTCCGAACGCCAACTAAATCCTACCACAAACTTCAAAAACACAAAGCGAAAGCTATACTTTGGTGAGGCACCCATGAGAAATTTTGACGTAGTCCTAGATGCCCTGAAATACCCCATCTGGCAAGCGCCAACATCGAGCCTCGCCGGACCGGAACTCGCCGCCGCAGTCTCAGGTGCTGGTGGAATGGGATCGCTTGCGTTAACATGGACAAGTCCTGAGCTTGCAGTTGAACAAATAAACCAAGTTCTGAGCCAAACTTCCAATCCGTTTCTCGTCAATTTTGCCCTTGCATTTCCTCCCCTCGCACTCGATCAAGCTCTTGATGCTGGCGCACCGATTATCTCGTTCTCATGGGGCGACCCCGAACCACATCTAGATCGCGTGCGATCTGCCGGAACCATGTTTGGCATTCAGGTGACAACCCGAGAAGGTGCTAAGCGAGCGATTGACCAAGGAGCAGACTTCCTTGTTTGTCAAGGAGTCGAGGCGGGAGGTCATGTTCAATCCACAACTTCGCTCTATGAATCATTACCAAGGATCATTGAATCAGCCAATGGAATTCCCGTTATCGCTGCTGGAGGAATTGCCGACGGCTCGGCAATCTCTAAAGTCCTCAAAATTGGTGCCAAGGGAGCCATCCTCGGAACCAGATTCCTCGCCACCAAAGAAAGTCGAGCCCACAACGAATACAAGCGAATGCTTGTCGAATCAACGGGAGACACTGCTCTTACCGTTTGTTTCGATGGTGATTGGCCATATTCTGCCCATCGCGTCCTTCGAAACAGCACACTAGATTCTTGGGAATCCTTTGGATGTCCGGCTCCAGGTTCTCGTCCAGGAGAATGTGATGAAGTGGCGAGGACTGCAAGTGGAGAACCTATCTTGCGCTATGATTCAGCCGCTCCGAGAGATGATTACCAAGGCAACATTGAATCAATGTGCCTCTATTCTGGAACCGGAAGCGGTGCGATCAAAGACGTTCCCGGCGCTGCCGAATTGCTAGAGAGACTTTGGCAAGAGGGTTTGAACTATGAATAATGGTTTCGATCTAATCTTCGGAAGACCGAACTGGACGCGGGAAGTACCAGTCCAATGCAACTAACCAACCTGCATTCAACGCAAAGAGCACCCTTTGAGACCAAGGCAAAAGCGCGCCAAAAAGGCCAGTGTAATACATCGTCGCACTCGTGAATAACAGGATT
>JAYUOQ010000170.1:0-12233 GCA_043760685.1 Armatimonadota bacterium
GTCTCACGCCGGTGATTTTGTCGCCCTCGTGCATGATCTCAGCAACTTTGGTTTCTTCTCGAACTTCGGCCCCTAATGACGCCGCGTGGTCAAGCAGAATCTCGTCGTAAATTGCGCGGTCGACCTGAAATGCGGTTCGAGTCCGCTGCCCTACGTATTTCGCCGGTCGAGGTTCATCCTTAAACTGCTCGGCTGGATAAAGCTGAAAATCCCAAAGATCCCGAGTGTTGCCCCAACGATAGGTAGCTCCAATCTTAATCGGGAAGTTTGCCGCTTCCACCTTATCCCAAGCCCCCATTTCGTTAAGAACAATGCCAATGGGTGGCAGTTGGCTCTCACCAACGTGCTCGCGGGGAAACTTCTCTCGTTCCAGAACCAATATATCCAGTTTGGGATTATATTTCCTTAGCAGAGAAGCAGCAGTTGAACCCGAAGGGCCGCCGCCAATAATAAGCACGTCGCGCATCTCTTTAACTATACATTTATTGGAATCCGTAAGTTAGCAAAGAATTATGGTGCGGTTGGCTCAGAGTCAAACCCTTTGCCGTAAACCCGACGAAACAGCGGTGCTGCCATAAACGTCGTGACGATCGCCATGATGACCATCATCGTAAAGAATGGAACCGTAATGACCTTCTGCTGAAGTCCAATATTCAAGATGATCAACTCCATCAGCCCACGCGAGTTCATCAAAACACCAATCGCAATCGCTTGACGTTTGGGTTCCCCAGTTGCTCGTGCCGCAAAGTAGCAACCGCCATATTTGCCAACGATCGCAGCCGTCAAAAGTGCCAAACAAATCAACCAATGCTCAGTACCAGAAATGGACCCAATCTTGGTATTCAGTCCCGAGTAAACAAAGAAGAACGGCAGGAACAAAGAAACCGTCAGTGGCTCAATGCGCTCCTGCAGATACTTCGCAAGACGCCCCTTCGGCATAGCAACACCCATGACAAAGGCACCGAAAACCGCATACACGCCGATTGCGTCCGTGAACCAAGAACCAGCAAACAAAAAGAGCATAACAAGCCCAAAAGTCGTTTGAGAAACCGTCTCCTCCTTCGAATCTCTTGTTTCCAAGAACGCCATGAACTTCTTTCCGACCGTGAGCGTTATTAAGGCAAACGCCGCCCCTCCGCCAATCGCCCAAATCGCGATCGCTGGGTTACCTTTACTCACGGCAAGCACAATCGCCAAGAGTATCCACGCAAACACGTCGTCCGTTGCCCCTGCGCCAATTGCCAATGTGCCAAGCGGAGTTCCGGCAATCCCTGCTTCATAAATGATTCTTGCCAGCATTGGAAAAGCAGTAATGCACATCGCTGCCCCAACGTAAACCGCCTGAATGAACTGAGGAATATCCGCCCCAAACATATCGTTTCGATGGCTCAAAAATGCGTAAAACACCGCGCATCCTAATGCAAAGGGAAGCACGATACCTGCCATCGAAACCGCCAACGCCGCCTTGGTTCGGGACTTAATTAAGTTCAAATCGAGCTCTAATCCGATAAGGAACATGTAGAGCACTAACCCGATTTGAGCAATGATGTACAAAATCGACATCGAAGGATGCTTGCCTGAAGCCGGATTCCCAGCAACTAAGAGTTGCGGGAAAAGCGAATATTGTAGCTCCGGACTCAATGCCCCAAAAACCGATGGGCCAAGTAATACGCCCGTCAGCATCTCCATCGTGACCTGAGCTTGACCAAGGTACTTTTGACCAAACCAACCGACCGCACGACATGCAACTAGTACAACTAGCACTTGCAGCATGAATCGAAGCATCAGATCGAGATCAGTCATGGAGTTCAACGATACTCTATTGTTGGATTGTAGTCAAGATTACTACCAAGCCATACGGGTTGTAGATTTGGAACGTATTTTGCGTGATAATTGGTAATAGTCATTTGAACCCATCTTTGAATTCAAAGATCAAGCATCATGCAACATACGTCCTTTGCCGAACCTTATGTTTCTCGCAGCTATTCACTGGATGACGTTGCATTTCGAGAAGTCGTCTACCCGGACGGTTTTGACATGGCCAAGCATGAGCATGAACATGACTGTTTGGTCAGTGTTCTAGACGGCGTTCTCACCGGAAACATGGGCACGAGCTCCTTGATCGCAAATCGGTCAACCCTCTTCTTCGTACCCGCTGGGCAACTCCATACGAACCAGTTTCACAAAAACGTAAAAACTTTTGACATTGTGCTGTCAGACTCCTATTCGGAAAAATTTCAGGACTTCCTGGGAAGCGATAGGGGCTTTTCCATTTGGGAAAGAGGATTGCCGACGATGATTGTTTCACGGATGTTTCGAGAGTTCAAGGTTCCTGATCGGGCCACATCTCTCATTTTGGCAGGCTTGACGATGGAGCTTCTAGGCGAGACGTCTCGCGGGAAACGAGCCACCGAGCCTGAAGTTCCGCCTTGGTTAGTTAAGTCCATAGAATTCCTACATGACAATTTGTCGACTCAATTCTCCATGGATGAAGTTGGAACGACTATCGGAATCCACCCTGCGCATCTATCTCGGGTCTTTCGAAAGCACATGGGGTGTACCGTAGGAGAATATCTGCGCCAATTACGAATTGAGCGCGCAAGTCATCTTATGCTGAATACCAACCTATCTCTCGCCGAACTTGCGTTTGATTCGGGCTTCGCCAATCAAAGTCATTTCTCGAGAAGTTTTAAGGCGTCAATTGGCATGACTCCCCAGGAGTACCGAAAATATCACACTTTGCAAGTCTCGGATAAAAGAATGCAAGGTTGAGGATATGGGGACCTTGCGTTTCCGCGATACCATTAGATCAAGCCATGAATTCCAATTCCCGATCTATGTTCCTGAAGAGCTGCACCTGGATTTCTGTTCTCTCCTTGCCAGTGATTGGATTAGCAGATAAGGTGGATGATTATGTCCGAGCGGAGATGCTCTGGCAAAAGATTCCCGGTCTTTCAATTGCTGTTTGCAAGAACGGCAAAGTAATCAAAGCTCAGGGCTACGGATACTCGAATCTCGAAACACATGCCCCGGCCAAAGCGAGTACTCCCTACAAAATTGGGTCTATTAGCAAGCAGTTCCTGGCCGCGGGAGTCTTGGTGCTAGTTCAGCAAAAAAAAATTAGCCTCGATGATTCCATTCGAAAACATCTTCTAAGTGCACCGGAGGCTTGGAGCGGAATAACGATTCGAAACCTTCTCAATCATACTTCTGGTCTTGTCCGAGAGATCCCTGCTGCAGATCCTTCAAAGCAAACTCCAAATGCCAAAATTGTCGAAGAACTATATAATGTTCCTTTGCGATTTGCTCCAGGTCAAAAGTGGGAGTACAGCAATATGGGATATTTTGTATTGGCGGAAGTGATTCAAAAAGCTTCAGGTCAGCCGTGGAACGAATTTATCCAAAAAGAAGTTTTCACTCCCATCAGAATGTCGAATACCCATGAGGCAACTCGTAAAGGTGCCCTGAAGCAAAGCAAGGGCTACGATACGCGCAACGGACAGATTCAAAGCGCGGAAATTTGGCCAGCGTTGCGTCCCAGCGGAGCATTCGTTTCGACTGTTCTAGATTTTGCCAAATGGGACGCCGCGTTGAACGGAAATTCTCTGTTAAATCAGGCGAGCCGAGAACAAATGTGGATTCCAGCAAAACTAGCTAGTGGACAAACAAAAGCCTACGGATTTGGATGGTTTCTCGATCCTTGGAACGGGCATCATCGGGTCTATCACAGTGGAGGCGTACCGGGCTTCGTGGCAGAATTCCAGCGATTCACCGATGAACGAATCAGTGTCATTGTCATGGCCAATATCGGAAATCGGGATCTTAGTGACATCGCAGTTCGGGTGGCTGGATTTTATAAAAAGGACCTGGTAGAACCCACGAGAAAGGCGATAGCCGATGCTAACCCTGCTTTCACGACGAAAGTTCGACGGTTACTCTTGAGCCTGGCCAACGGCAAATTCGATCAATCATTTTTCACGCCGGAGGCAGAAAGAGGCGTAGTTGCCGACATCGCAAATGGCTTTCCCCAGTCATTGCGCGAGCAGGGAAATCTGAGGAACATTGAATTACTAGAGTCCAAACCCGAAGGTAAGAAACATGTATACATGTACCGAGCAATGTATAAGCACCTGACCCTTTATGTTACTTTCGCGGTAAATGAGGAGTCTCGAATCGAGAAATGGTCAATGGCCGACTGACAAAGAGTGATTCTGCTCCAGAGCCAACTAATGGTGACCAAATGGCCGCTCGGAAAAGAGCGGCCAAGTAAAATGAGAACTTTTGCGGATGATCGCTAGCTCGACCCCAAAAAGGAGTTAGTTCTCAACAATCGAGAAATGCGTGTCTTGATTAAACCGAACACCCATAACCGTTCCCGGCTTCAGCGTCAAATCCTGAGCGTGTACGCCGCCGCGCTCACCAATCAAGTATCCGATTCCCGCGCCAAGAAGACCACCCAAAAGTACGTCTGCTCCGGTCAGAAGGGCTAATCCGACGCCGACCACCGCACCTGTGGCAACATAGTTCGTACCACCACTATAAGTAGGAATCGACATATATCTTCCATCTTTGCGCAGAATGTTTTTCTTGTCGAACTTAATCAGAGATGCTTCGATCGGAAATCGTTCTCCGTCGGCAAGTCGAACCGTGTCAAAGTCGACGCTCAACATTCCCGGAGTCTTTCCTTCACGAGCTCGAACCTCGGTCACATGCCCCTCGACCTTTGTTCCGGCTGGAAGTCCAAAAAAGTCTTTGGATTTGCCCATATCGACCGTAGCCGTAAAGGTGTCGCCAACGTGCGCCTTGTCTGATTGCAACTTAGTGTCAAGCTTCACCTTCAAAACACTTCCCATCGGGTGACTTGAAACGGCGTAAAGGTTTGGCATCGTTTCCAACCCGCCTTGAAAGACCTTAGTAGCTGAGACTTGAGCTTGTACACCAGCTGAAAGAACGCCAAGTGCGCCCAATACGAAGAGCCGATTTGACAGTGAAAGGTTCATTGATTTCATATATATATCCTTGGCAAACAGATGCCTTACTGCTAAGGACTCTAAAATGAACAACAAAATTACGGAGACTAGATCGAGTTTTTATGGACATAAAAACAATGTCGAGCGAATGACAGCATATAATTCTTGATATCGTGCTGACCAATTGTCTTGTCCTTGTTTTGTTATCCAAAACGCCAGAAATCCAACGTGAAAAGCGCACTATCGAAGGCTGGACCGTCCAAATCAACACAAAACTCTTTGAGCAAGACAAGCAAGGAACCGAGAAAGCCCTCTCGCTCTTAAGGGATCAGTTCCTCAAGATCAAGCGACTGGTCCCGAAAGAAGCGGTAACTAAACTCCAAAAGGTAACGATCTGGTTTTCGCCCGAATACCCAGGAGTTCGTGGAACGGCAGAATATCATCCCGGAGCCGGGTGGCTAAAAGAAAACGGTCGAGACCCCATCATGGCAAAAGGAATCGAATTCACTGGCGTTTCCGACTTCGAAGCCGAGCTAAAGCGAATGCCCGTGCTCGTCCTTCACGAACTAGCCCACGGCTATCACGATCAAGTCCTCGGATTCGATAACCCTCAAATCGCAACCGCGTACAAACACGCCAAAGCTAGCGGAAAATACGACTCAGTCCAGCGATGGCTCGGAACAAAGTTTGCCGCAAAACCGGAACGGGCATACGCGATGACCAGCCCTCAGGAATACTTCGCCGAAGGCACCGAGGCATACTTTGACCGGAACGACTTCTTTCCGTTTGATCGAGCAGAACTCAAAGCAACTGACTTAGAACTTTTCCTTCTTCTGGATGTCGTCTGGAATAAATCGTAAATTGAACAAACTTCATATTCCTCGTTGCCCGAGAATAATGAATCTACATAACGATCACGCATAAAGTTCAACCCAAGCAACCGGAAACCTTATAACCGGGCCTGAAGGGCACAGATATGTCAGCCCAGCCTAAAAGTCCTTTGACGCCTAAGCGGCAAAGGACTTGCAGGGCTGGGTTAAGGCAAGATTCATCCAAAGTCCAAGGAGCTATGCGACCCGGCGATTATCGCCGCAAGTGCACATAGCCAGTTAAGTTGATAACAATCAGTTAATTCAGCCCCAAAACGTGGGCCAAAATCACGCACCCGTACCCACAGAGCACAAACGTGAACAGGCAGTTCAGCAACACGTGTCCGATCTGCATGAAGCGCCCCTTCGGCCAATCACTACTCTTGAAATAGAAAACGTCAGTCCCAAGTCGAAGCAACCACCAAACAAACATCACGACTGAAATCGCTATTCCAGCGCGAGTACCCCGAAGAATGTCTTCGTGAAGGACCAGCGTCAATACTCCAAACGAAAGGATCGAATAAACGATGAACGAGCCATAAGTCCACGTCAGCTTATGATTCAATGAACTCAGGCGAGGCAGTTCTTCCTTCCAGCGCAATCGACTTGGAACTTGAAAGCTCGCCGCCAAGATACAAAATTGGGCGAACCCTAAGACAAAAATAAGGAGTGATAGCGCTGGTACCAGCCCAATTTGTAGCATCGATGACCGAGTCCAAGCCAAGAAGGGAAGAATGATCGCTTCCCTAAAGGCAGTATGAAAAAGGATCGGCACCGGAACCAAAACGACCAAAGCAACCCAAATCGGACCACGAACCGGTACCTTTCGCTCCACCAAAACCATCAATCCCTGGAAAGCAAAATATCCCAGAGGCATTCCCCAACCACTTCCTGCCGGATAACTGATCGCCAATTCATGAAGCAATCCCGAGATAAGGAAGATCACGAAGATTGCCGCCCTCATGCCAAATCGCCTTACCAGCCAAGGCATAAAGAAGATCTTATTCAACTCAACAAACGGACGATTCCACCGCTGAGACCAGAAGTTCGAAAGAGAGGATGAGCGTAGCGGTGATTCAAAGAGCGGCTTCACTTTCCACCCAATTGCCTGGGTGAGTTCTGTCAAACAATCGGATAGTCCGAGGTGAAAAATAGTCAAAAGGCAAACAATTCCAAGCCAACCAGAAGCAAGGGGACCAAGTCGCTCCGAGAACCCAGCCACTAACAAAAATCCTAAAACTCCGACAATAGCCCTTGCCATTCCGGCCCCAAACCGCTTGCCATCCTCGATAAATGCAACTGGACGAAGTCCGAAAGGAACGGGATCAATGCCAGGCCAACAAATGCTGAAAAAATTGAGCCCGAAGCGATCCATCGCTCGAACTTTCTCTCTTGACATGAGCAGCAAAGATGACACCTTAAATGTTCCAAGCAGGACCAGCCCCGAAAGGGCCAATCGAGCAAATGAATTGAGGTCATGCCCAAAGGTGAAGCAGGAAGCAACGACCAGTAGTGGTGCCAAATATGCAATGAGACTACGAAGCTTTTGGCCAGGCAAGCAACACCCGAGAACGCCAAGAACGATCAGTCCTGATATCGAGGAGAGCGCAAGAGTGCTCCACATATCCAGGTTTTACCCTAGTATATGTTGAACTTTCAATGAATTCTGAAAGAAATGAATAAGAGGTCCTAGAAGGCGAAGACCATCTTCACCTGAAGCATCCGCCGAAACTCCTTCGCGTTCGGATCACCAAGAATAATAAACATCTCCGTACCCTTCTTGCCCGCATCCCGATAAGAGAAGTACCAGTTGGTGTCCGCGTTCTGAGTCACCATTCGACCGCCAAAAGATCGAGTCGGAGTCAATTCATAGGCCACCGTGAAAATGTTCTGATTAATATGTCCTTGAAAGTTCTGAAAGAACCCTCGGTAGCCAATATCCAGTCCCTTCCCAATCCGGCGAGCCGTGTTAATCGAAAAATATCCTGCACCCTCACTCTCATTGGTGCCGCCACCAACGGTGACTCCAATATTCGAAAACCGATTGTCCCAGCCCTTCGTGACCGTCAATCCAACATTACGGTCAATCAGTCCGTCAAAGTTGTAATAGCTAGCTTCTAACTTTGTCCCCCAACCATTTCTCAAGCCAAGAAATGACTCAACGGATCCTCCTCGTTGAAACGGCGTACCATCCAACTTCTTGTTATCGCTATACGAAAATTCCGTACTGCTCCGTTGAATTGGTCCGGTTCGCCAATCGTAAGTCAACTCGTCGTATAACTCCAAACCCTTGATTCCGGTAAAGCCAAGGAGCCCGTCCGGCAACCGAAACTTGTCGTTCGTATCGTTGTAGCCAACAAAAAAGAAGTTGCTCTTATCTTGGTACCAAAGCGTATTCGAGGAAGCCAATGAGTTTGCGCCATTGTCGTTCGACTGGGCATACCGAGTTGAAAATGCTAACTTCCCCCACTCCTTCGAGTAGTTCGCGCTAACGACGCTGGCGTTATCGGTGCCCGAACTTTTCACATTCGCAAAAACGCCGTAACTCTCGAATGGCGAAACCCGATGGCTCCAATTTGCAACCGTATCAATCCGACCACCAAACGTGATCGTATTCAAAAATCCAATCGAGTCGTTTGCATTAGGTTTTCCAAAAAGCTTGGTGCCAACATCAAAATTGCCAATCCGACGAGCATAAAAGAATTGACCAATGTCAAAACCCATTCCAGCACTGAAAAAGGATCGTCCTTCTAAAAAGAAGGGGCGCTTGTCTGCCACAAAACGTTCCGTTCGACTAAACCCAACACTCTCAATTGCACCCTCAATGGTGCCAAAATCGGGAAAGAATGAAGCGACCCCCGTCATCTCACTGGTGATCGGATAACGTGCATCAAGCCCCGCTCGAAACGAAGTCTTGTTATTGTCATCAATTCCTAAAATTGTATAAGGCAACACCGAAACTTTCGGCTTAGGAGGGCTGGGAGCTTTGACCCCTGTCCAAATCCCTTGTAACTCCTCTCTCGTGTTCGGACCAATATTCGCCCAATACGACGGTAACTTTAACCGCTGATGATAGCGAAAGAAGTTAATCCCAAAGCTTTGTGGACCCTTTTTCGCAGGATAATTCAGGATCTGCCAAGGAATCTGCATTTCCGCTGTCCAGCCAGTAGCCGTCCGTTTCACAAATGCTTTCCATTCCCCTCTCCACTCCGTTTTTTTCGCTCGTCCACCACCAATCGCCGCCGACTTTGTGCCAATCGCATTGACCGAAAATATCGAAGAACCACCCATGGTGCCCGTTGAAAACGGGTCTAACCGAACGTCGACAATATCTTCCGAAAAGTTCTCTCCACCACCATTACCAGAATTGGCGAATCGGCTGTCCTCCTGTGTCTCGGCCGCCGTAATTTGCGAAGGATCCTTATCAATGAGGTCAAAAGCAACATAAATGAACTTTGTGTCGTAAGCAATCTTTACCGTCGATTGTTCGGCAACCACTTGACCTCGTTCGACGTCCCAAAATCCAGTAACAGGTTCAATCTTCTTCCAAATCTCGTCCGAGATATCTCCATCGATCTTCGGTTGACTTTCAATCTTTACTGCCGGCAATGGGCGTTTTGCTCCCTCCTGAGACCAACTAATTTGGAAAAGAAACAGTACCGAAATAATGCTGATCAGGAAACGCACAGAACAAGGATACAGGTTTACGCGACGCCAAAGTTCCCATCAGCGACCCTAACGGGCAAGGCTATATTCAGGAAGCTCCAATTTACGGTGCTCAATAAGATATCGTAAATAGAGAGTTCATTATGCTAACCCTAGCAGCTGCCATCCTAACCACGATTCAAAGTCCCAGTTCAGTTATGGACATAACTTTAGGACAGATAGGTGCCACCGTAATTCCAATTCAAAACGGCTACAATCCCATCCTCAAAGACACCATCAGTGCAGACAGTCAGAGCCTAATGGTAAACGGAAAGCGAGTCATGTGGGCAATGGGCGAATTCCACTACTCTCGCTACCCCGAATCCGAATGGCGACAAGAACTCCAAAAAATGAAAGCCGGCGGAATCAGTGTCATTTCCAGCTACATCATCTGGATTCACCATGAAGAGGTCCAAGGTCAATCAAAATGGGACGGAAACAAGGACCTCCGAAAGTTCCTCCTCCTATGCAAAGAGCTTGGCCTAAAAGCCATCATTCGAGGCGGCCCATGGGTTCACGCCGAAGTCCGAAACGGTGGATTTCCAGACTGGGTAGCCAACGGATTCAACGTCCGTTCCGAAGATCCCGGTTACCTAGCCGAAGTAAAGAAGTTCTACGAGCAAATTTCAAAGCAGATGTCCGGTCTATCATGGAAAGATGGCGGTCCCGTAATCGGATTTCAAGTCGAGAACGAATACTACGGACCCGGTGAATACCTCCTTAGTCTGAAGCGAATGGCCCAAGCAGTTGGCATCATCGTCCCACTCTACACCCGCACCGGGTGGCCAATGCTAAAAACTCCAGTGCCACCAAACGAGCTTTTCCCTATGTATGGCGCCTATCCAATTGGCTTCTGGGATCGCGGAATCGAGGAAACCGCCGCAAAGTACGGCAAGAACTACACCCTAACCCTGAATCGAAATCCAGACGATATCCTCCAAGGCGCAACCCCAAAACCAGAAGTCATCGAAGCCGAAAATCAATTTCCGTACATGTGCTGCGAAATTGGCGGGGGAATGCACGTCAGCTATCATCGTCGAGTCGTCGTCGAACCGAACGATATCGGGAGCCTAGCGCTAGCAAAAGTCGCCTCAGGAAACAATCTCCAGGGCTACTACATGTACCACGGAGGAACTAATCCCGAAGGGAACACCTATCTCAGTGAATCCCAATCAACCGGATACTGGAACGATGTTCCCGTAAAGTCTTACGATTTCCAAGCGCCCCTAGGCGAATTTGGTCAGATTCGATCGCACTATCATATCCTTCGACGAATGCACCTATTCATGAGGGATTTTGGGAGCCAATTAGCCGGGATGAAGGCCCAAATCGGATCGCCAGATATCGCCAACTGGTCGGTCCGTTCCAATGGTGAATCGGGTTACATCTTTGTCAACAACTACATGCGGCTCACGCCGCAGCCAACTCGAAAAGGAGTCCAATTCTCTCTCAAGTGCAAATCAGGATCGCTGGTTGTCCCATCAAAACCAATTGACATTCCCGCAAATTCATACTTCTTTTGGCCATTCCATCAAGACCTAAGTGGTGCCCAGTTAACCTACGCCACCGCCCAGCCAATTTGCAAATTGAAAGACGCCTACTTCTTTGCACCAACCAATGGTGTTCCTTCCGAATTTGTATTTCTAAATTCCGATGCAAAGGTTTTGAGCACCACCGGTAAGGTCGTCACCTCCGCCGGATTTGTCCGATTGACAAACTTGAAGTCCGGTCTTGAACCAGCAATAACCTTACAGAAGAAAGACGGCAAGTTGGTAACGATCTACTTGCTCAGCGAATCCCAGAGTTTGCATATCTGGAAAGGTTCATTTGCAAGCAAAGAAGCCGTCGTCGTTGCCGATGATGATGTCCTTTTTGATCGGAATGAACTCGTGTTAACCAGCCGACCGAGTACTTCAAAATTCGTGGCGGTAATGCCAGCTATGGGACCAATCAAGATCGCAGGAGTACCGACAATCCCGTCAAGAGCCGGTGAATTTTCGGTCTATCACTACGCAAACTCGGTTCCTACATCAATACCAGTCCCAATAATCCAGACCGCGGTAATGGGCCCAGCCCGAGACATCTACGAAGGAAGCCAAGCCGTCTCCGAGCAACCCAGCGACGAAAATTTTGAAGCAGCGTCTAAGTGGGACATTAAATTGCCCAATTCATTGCCTCCCGGCAATTGGATTCTCAAAATTCGATACCAAGGTGATGCCGCCAGGCTCTATCTAAATGGGAAGCTGATCGAAGATAACTTCTACAATGGAAAGCCCCTTGAACTCGGTCTCAGCCGATACGGCGCGGCTATCCTTCGAGGAGGCTTGACCCTAAGTATCCTTCCTTTGCGAAAAGATGCCCAAATCTACATGACTCCTGGCATGTGGCCAGATTTCGGGCAAAACTCTGGTGCCTGTAGCGTGATCAGCACCGAATTGGTTGGTACTGCATCAGTAGTAGCAAAATCAAATTGACAAAAAAAGGGCTCAGCTGCGAAGGTTAAATACCGACCCCAGCTGAGCCCTTTCTCAATTTCAAGCTAAACCTTGAACATGTTAGCGAGCATTGGCCCAATCAGAGGGACATCGTAAGCCTCTCCCTTGTTGGCTGCCACGGCACCCATAATTGAGAATGCAATGGCTGCAACCCAAACAACGAGTGGTCCGATAATCGTTATAAAGAGAACGGC
>JAYUOQ010000171.1:0-12172 GCA_043760685.1 Armatimonadota bacterium
TCAAAGTTGATGATCTCAGTCGACCTTACGAACAAAATCAGGCTGAGATTGAGGCGATTCGGAAAGCAATCGATAAAACAAAACGACCGATTGTACTTAGCCTATCACCGGGAGAAACTCCGATTGAATCTGGAAACCACGTTGAATTTCATGCGAATATGTGGCGCATTAGTGACGATTTTTGGGATAACTGGTCCGCGCTCAAGTCGCAGTTTGGTCGTCTCAGCAAGTGGACTGAGTTTCAAGGCCCCGGGCATTATCCCGACGCAGACATGCTGCCAATTGGAACGTTGGCTAATGGAAGTCGAACCACAAATTTCACTCGCGACGAACAGTACACGCTCATGTCACTTTGGGCAATTGCCAAGTCACCTCTCATCCTTGGCGCGGATATGACCAAGATGGACAGCTTTACGGAATCACTCTTGATGAATCCTACGCTACTAGCGATCAATCAGGATAGCGTCAAAAACAAAGAAATTTACAACAACAAAGGTGTCGTGGTCTGGGCAGCCGAAGACCCAAAGTCGAAAGACCGATATGCTGCCGTCTTCAATACTTACGATCAATACGACATTTCGAACGCTGATCTCCTGTCGGAAGGCGAACCGATTAACCGTGAGACACCGGGTCAAGGATTGCCGATTATTGCGAATTTGGAAGGCTACTCAAAAATAGCATTGGTCGTGGCGGACGGGGGTGATGGGCTCAAATTTGATCACTCGGTTTGGGTGAAGCCCACAGTTGAACTAACTTTTGGGAGCATCATTGACTTATCAATCCAGCCTTGGAAATTTGCTACGGTCGGTTTTGGCGAGCCTTCCCTCAAGAATGCGCCAGGTGGAAAGCCTTTGTCTGTGAAAGGCTCTCCAGTTCCACTTGGGATTTTTGCTCACGCCCCTTCAGTTCTGGTCTATTCCCTTCCAAGTGGAGCAATGTCGTTCTCCGCCTTTGCCGCCCTTAACGACAGTTGTATGTCCGAGACTACGGGTGGAACGGTACAGTTCTTTGTCTATGGATTCAAGGATGGAGGTCCACAAGAAAGGAATTCGCGCCGAATGAGCTTCGACCTTGGTCCCGCTGGCGCTAAGGCAGGAAACAAGGTCACCGACGTGTGGACTGGTCAAAGCTGGATACTAGAATCACAAACGACGATTCTCGACATTCCTTGGCACGGCTGCAAATTGCTAAAGATCTCAAACTAACCTAAACGTGGTAGCTTGGATTTCGCGATATTAATCACTCTGTTCCTTCCATTTCCAAAATCTCGCGAAGTGTAAGAGTGCGATGATTGCGATTTGCTGTTCGTCAGGATCTTCGATCACCGTCCTGACTTCGTTGGCAGCGGAAAAAGCTGACCAAATCCCGTCATTGCGCCCATATGAGTCCATGATAATCCCTAGTTCTTCGATCCAAAAACCTTCGCAAGCAATCCCAATATTGAAAAATGAATATCGTTTTAGCCTAATTTGATATTGCTTCTCGCCAATTTGAAGCTTAGAGCCAAAGATTAGTCCTCCAAAAAACTCACCCGTGATCTGAGCAATTTGCGCCTTGTTGGCGTCGGCAAGAATGTATTTGCTGCGATTTAGGAAGTCGCGAGGTTCTTTTGAAATGAAGTAGGTGACATGATCTGCCGGTTGAAAGGCGAAGATTTCCGGAATTGAAGCAACCTTGAAGAACACTTTGTCATCAAGCTTTATTGAGAAGCCAGATTCATCATTTATAGTCGTAGAAACAACCATTTTTCTTTGTTTTTTCTGGTGCCGAGGGAAGAAACATGTACAGGTGGGTTTGCCATTTTGTGTATCTCAAAATTTGGATAGATCACAGTAGACAGCTGTGATTCTCATCGTACCTGCACCCCTTGCGGTAAGGTCTTTGATGACGCATGAGTTTCGAAGAGTTTGAGCTGGTTGTTATTGGAGGTGGCGTAGCTGGACTTTCAACTGCTCTTGCCGCGGCCAAATCGGGCGTCAAATCAATCATCTGTATCGATCAGCACGGTGTCGCCAATTCGTTCGGAGCATCTGGAGACGGACTTCGATTGTTTCGATTGAGCTACTTTGAGCATCCATCCTACGTTCCACTGTTGCGACAAGCAATTGAGAGTTGGCAGGAACTTGGGGATTCGCTTTATTGCCCGGTAGGAGGCTTTTACGCTGGACCTATAACATCTGAGTTGATTCAAGGTTCGCTTGAAAGCGCGAACCGGCACAAAATCGAACACGATATCATGCCCGCCGAAACTGCTCGAAAACAGTTTCCCCAGTTCGTCATTCCTCAAGATTACGTTGTTTTTGTGGAATCCGAGGGTGGATATGTCCGAGCGGCAGCGGGGACGAGAGCAATTGCCGCTGCGGCTCAGTCGCATGGCGTCTTGATTGCCGAAGCGAAAGTACTGGGTCTTCGTCCAAGTGGCGATAAGTGGGTCGTTGAAGGTTCGGACTTCTCGGCACTGGCAGATCGAGTCATTGTTGCTGCAGGTTATGAAACATCTGATTTGGTACCAAAAATGAAACCTTTTCTTTCAAAGGAAGCTCATTTGCTGCTTTGGCTTGAAGATTCATCTCATCAATATGACCTCGGCCCGGGATTCGGGATCATGAATGAAGAAGGTGAAATGCTCTACGGATTTCCGGGAGTTGATGAAGTTCCTGGTGTGAAAGTTGGTGGGCACCATCGATTCTCATCATGTGACATCGTTGAACAGGAAAGACGCCTGACTGAGTTGGCAAATCAATTCCTTCCGGGTCTTTCCCGCACAGTATTGTCCCGCAAGGTCTGCCCCTACGACATGTCGCCGGATGGGCACTTCGTGTTCGGCGAGGTCGAATCGGGCTTGAGCGTGGCTTGTGGGTTCAGCGGCCACGGGTTCAAATTTGGAGCTGAGTTAGGAAAGCTGGCTTGGGCGGCAGCGAACAAGTCACTCTCAAAAGATCTAGGATTTTTGAGTGTTAATCGATTTATGAAATGAATTCAAACTCTGTTTTTTTTGGACCCAGCCACACTCCAAAGCCGTATCATTAAGTGAACTAATGAAATTTAGAAACTCGATGTCGTTGATTTTGGTTGGATTGACTGCTTTAGCGGCAGCCCAACAGGACAGCAGTCCTGATGCGGTTTATCGCGAATTAAAGACCAGCACCTACTGGACTCATCCGTCGTTTAACGGAAAAATCGACACAGCACAGCTCAAAACCATTGCGAACGACGTCAAGCCATATGAGTTTCGATTGCTTGCGATTCCTCAACTTGGGGGTAAGTGGGTCAAGAATGGCAAGGAGCAACGGCTCCCATTTGCAAAATATCTTAGTGACCAAAAGTTGCCCTTCGGCGATAAGGGAATCATACTTGTTTTGACGAAGAAGGGTCTTTCGGCTTACTCGAAAAAGCTAACCATTGCAGAATTGTCCACGCTCAACGATAGTGCCGCCAAGCTTGCCACGGCTAATGACTTCACTCCAGCGATCACGAGCTTAGCCAAGGGAGTATATGACAAAGCTTTGGTTGCCAAGACCACTCAAGTGGGTCAGACTTCACCTGGACAGAGGACTCCATCTTCGGTCCCTCCGCCCGTGGCGGAGAAATCAGGAAGTGTAATTGGTGGATTTATTTGCATAGCAATTCCTGTTGCCTTGATTGGCATCGTCGCTGCAATAATCTTCGCCGGAAAAAAGCAAAAAATTAACTTGGCAAAGAGGGGCGCCGAAGAAACGAAAGCCAAGGCCCTCAATGCGATGAGTTACTTAGATTCTTACGACGGCTTGCTTCAGATGGGACAAGATGCCGACGCGGTTCGCCAATACCGTGATCGGATGGGACAAACCTTTGATGAGGGTACAAATCGCTTACGAACTGCGAAAACAGTCGCCGAATATGATCTTGCAAACAGTGCCTTTAGTCAAGTTGTTCAAGATTTGGATAGTGCAGAGCCCCACGTTAGTGCTCTTACCGGTGATGGTGGCGTTGCATTCACGATTCCTCCAATCATCGACAATCAACGAGCTCCATTGTTTGAGCCAATGCAAGGAGTTTCTTACTTTTCATCTGAGCCAAGTGCCAACTTGATTCCGGTTGAAGTGAACTTTGGCGGCACCCGAAAGACCGTCATGGTAACCCCTCAGGAAAGAGATCAACTGTTGAAGGGACAAATGCCACAATTGCGGGGTCAATACGGTCAAGACGGACAGTTCATGCCATGGTATGCCGTGCAAGGCTATAACCCCCATAACGACTTTGGTTCGCGTAATTTCATGTGGGATATGATCACGATTTCTGCCTTGTCCAGCATGTTTATGCCTCACTACGGCTACGGTTGGGGCGGCGGACTTTTTGGCGGTGGATACGGTGGACACGGCTACGGTGGCGGGGACACCATCATCAACAACTACTATAACGAAAATCCAAACGAGGCTCCTTACAGCAGTAACAGCTCGGGCGACTTTGATTTTGGCAATTCTGGAGGCGGTAACAGTTCTGGTGACTTCGACTTTGGCGGAGGTGGAAATGATTCCAGTGGCTTTGACTTTGGTGGAGGCGGCGGAGACTTCGGCGGAGGAGGAGATTCCGGCGGCGGCGGCGGAGACTTCTAAGACCGTCAACAGTCAGCAGTTGTCAGTTTGCAGAAAAACGTTATGAGTATCTTAGCGATTTCCATGTTCGCCATAGTTGCTCAAAACAATCAGGTGTCGGTCAGCGATCCGAACATTCAGCTGAGCCCCTACAACTGGGTTCGAGAAGCGAGCTACATTCAGACTCCGAATCCAGGTGCTTATTTGCGGCTTGGGTTTACCGGCACCAGCATCCAAGTCAAGCTCGACAACGCTTCCTTAGCTGGCTTCCCGGCCAATCAATATCCCCTCGTTCGTTATTCAATCGACAATGGCCCGGGAACCACGGTTCAACTACGCTCCGGGTCCTATGACCTTGAGTGCGCGAAGGGGCTAAAGCCAGGGAAACACACACTTTTATTTCAATACGTTTCTGGCTACGTTTTTCTTGACTTCTGGTCGCCGGTCAATGTTGTTCGAGTAAGCGGCTTTTCTCTCAACGCTGATGCTTCGACTTTTACGACATCGGGTCATACTCGCTATGCGCTCTTCCTTGGAGATAGCATTACCAACGGAGACGACAACACCGCTAACTTCAAGGATGGAATCACCAATGCGGTCGAAACCCAAGACGCCACGATTGGCTACCCGTCCGTCGTTGCATCTGCAACTCAATCAGAATATGGAGTGGTCGCCTACGGCGGAGCCTCGTGGGATCGGACGGCAGCCGACGGTCACACCCCCGGGCTCATGACTTTTTGGGACAAGATCGACGAAACCCACTCGCGACTTGAAATAGACAGGAAAAGCCCCTTCTCACGTGCCACTGTGTACAAAGGCAGCTTCAACCCCATCCCCGACGATATCTATATAAACATGGGCGAGAATCGTCCGCCGACACCTAATAATGTTTACGACCTTATTTGTGCCCTCCAAATTGCAAGCAGCTTCAAATCGAACATTTTTATTATCGTCCCATTTTCTGGTCGGGCTCGATTGCCAATTTTTCGAGGCCATACCCTTGCAGGGGAGGGCACAGGTCCCCGGCCATAGATCTTCTTAATCGACCTCGGCGATAATCCATATCTGAAAAACCAGGGTCCTACCCTGATGTCGGTTGATGGGCAGCACCCTCTTGCAGTCCTTCACGGTCAACTCGGTGCACAAATTGTTGCGGCCCGTGCAAAGGCGCTAGCAAAGAAGAACTAAACCTAGCTTCGACCGACTAAACCTACTTTCTAGACGCAAACCGACGATATTCCCACGAACGAAATTCTCCCCGCTAGCTAGGGGGAGTGGCAAGCGAATCGTCCAATATGGACAATTTTCACTTCACGATTCGCTTGACGAGGGGGATGGTGACCCGCGCGAATAGAAAATTGAGAATTGAGAGCTAATGGCACTCGCAATGATTCATCATTTCCGCGATGCAAACCGACGGACTTTCCGCTTCTCTTGACCAAGCCGACCATCACTCGTCCCCGCGATCTTTCGCAAGGATTCAATCTCGTCGCGGACATGAGCGGCTTTTTCGAACTCCATGGCTTTAGCGAGGTCCTTCATTTCTTTCTCCATGCTGGAAATCAAAATTGGGATGTCCTCAACCCGCACCGGTGAGCCATCGAGGATTGCTTTTTGGGTTTCAGAGCTATATTGAGCCGCGATTTCGTTCACTTGGTCGTATGATCGAATCGTCTCGCGCACTTCTTTAATAATCGTCGTCGGTTCAGTCCCATTATCGATGTTGTATTGAACCTGGATCGCCCGACGACGATTGGTCTCATCAATTGCCCGCTCCATAGATCCGGTGATGTTGTCGGCATACATGATGACTCGACCATCGACGTTTCGGGCGGCACGACCAATCGTCTGTATCAACGAAGTTTCGGACCTGAGGAAGCCTTCCTTATCGGCGTCTAAGATTGCCACTAAGGTGACTTCCGGAAGGTCAAGACCTTCTCTTAAAAGGTTCACGCCAACAAGCACATCGTATATGCCGAGTCTCAAGTCGCGTAAAATTTCTGGTCGTTCCAGCGAGTGAACATTTGAGTGAATGTAGTTCACCTTCACGCCAATATCAGACATGTATCCTGACAAGTCCTCTGCCATTTTCTTCGTCAATGTGGTGACAAGAACGCGGCGTCCCGTCGCCACGACCTTTTGCACTTCTGCTAATAGGTCATCTACTTGTCCTTTCGTTGGGCGAATGATGACTTCCGGATCAACAAGAAATGTTGGGCGAATAATTTGCTGAACAACCTGCGCTTGGTTTTCCTTTTCAAACGGACCAGGAGTCGCGGAAACAAACATGACCTGCGGAACCCGCTCAAGGAATTCATCGAACTTTAGCGGACGATTGTCGAGCGCACTTGGCAACCGAAAGCCGTAATCCACTAACACGGACTTTCTCTGTTTGTCGCCGTTATACATGGCTCGAACTTGCGGCAGGGTCTGATGGCTTTCATCAATGAACACCAGTGCATCTGACGGAAGGAAGTCAAGCAACGTAAACGGCGCAGTTCCGGGTTGACGACCATCGAAATACCGAGAGTAGTTTTCGATACCGTTGCAGTAGCCAAGCTCCGCCATCATTTCGAGATCGAACTCAACTCGCTGACGGATTCGTTGTGCTTCTAGAAGCTTGCCTTGACTTTGGAACAAAGCTTCTTGGGCTTCAAGCTCTTCTCTGATTTGCACAAGAACCGAATCCAATTTCTCCCAAGGTGTTACGTAGTGAGTTGCGGGAAAGACACTGATCTTTGTCGGCTCGTCGAGGACATGTTGCGTCAAAGGGTCAACTAGACGAATGCGTTCAATTGTGTCACCAAAGAACTCGATCCGAGTCACGGTCTCTTCGTCCTTAGGCTGAATCTCCAACGTATCGCCCCGAACGCGGAACGTTCCTCGCTCCAAGACTAAATTGTTGCGGGTGAACTGCATTTGGATCAGTTTCTTCATTGCAACTTCGAGGTCTAACGGCTGTCCGGTTTCGAATGTCACGACCGAATCGGCGTATGTATCGGGAGATCCTAGACCATAGATGCACGAAACCGATGCAACTACAATGACATCGCGTCTTTCTAAAAGTGCATGGGTAGCGGCGTGTCGAAGTCGCTCAATTTCATCGTTCACACTTGAGTCTTTCTCGATATAGAGATCGCTGGAAGGAACATACGCTTCCGGCTGATAGTAATCGTAATACGAGATGAAGTACTGAACTGAATTTTCGGGGAAAAATGCCCGGAATTCCTGGCAAAGCTGGGCCGCCAAGGTCTTGTTGTGGGCGAGAATCAATGCGGGTCGTTGAGTCCGCTGAATGACGTTCGCCATTGTAAACGTCTTACCGGTACCGGTCGCACCAAGCAGGGTTTGGAACCGATATCCCGACTCTAATCCTTCGCAAAGCTCATCAATTGCCTTACCTTGGTCACCTTTCGGCTCAAAGTCATTGCTGAGTTCTAGCGGAGTATCGTATCGGACTATTGACACTTATATAGTTTACGCTTGTCTAGGTCTTTTTGTCACCTGGGGTCGAAAAATGGTCCATCAACCTGGGCTAGGAATTTCAAGTTGCTCAAAGCGGCTACTTCTGATAAAATCACATAATGGCGATGTCCGAAGTTGCTTTTGTTCCATTACGAAAAGTTGTGATGTGCTTTGACGGTACGGGCAACGAGATTTCAAAGCCTCATACGAACGTCTATCGTATATTCCGAGCGACTGACCAACCCGGAGTATTACGGTTCTACCACCCTGGGGTCAACACTTTGGTCGATGAAGCCAAACTGTACAAAGGGGTCAAGATCCGGAGTTGGATTATCGACTCAATGACAGGAGCTTCTATGCGGATTGCCTTCATTGAAGGCTACAAATTCTTGATAAATAACGTCCAGGATGGAGACGACATTTACTTCTTTGGATTCAGCCGCGGCTCCTATGCGGCTCGAATGGTAGCTGGAGCCGTAAAGATGTTTGGAATTCCACGTCCAGAACATGCGTGCCTGGTGCCATTCATATGGCAGGCATACATTGGTGCAGCCCTGCGCCCAAGCAAGGATGAGAATACTTTTCAATATGCGGCTCGCATAAAGAGAGACTTTAGTCGTGAAGTCACTTTTCGAATGAGATTCATGGGTGTATGGGATACCGTTTCCTCATTTGGGTTCATTTCAGCATTCAAAGCGGTTCCATTTACTCGCGAAAATCCGGATATCTCCGTTGTACGTCACGCCGTTGCGGTTGACGAGCGCCGAAGCGTGTTTAGCATTAATGAAGTCGAGACGAAGTCGAAAGACAAGGACAAGGACCAAATTCCGGACCAGGACGTTGAGCAGGTTTGGTTTTCCGGGTGCCATTGTGACGTTGGTGGGGGTCACACACTTGAAGAGTCTGGCCTGTCAATGATTCCCTATCGTTGGATGCTTGATGAAGTCAAAAAGCACGGATTGACATTTAATCAGAAAGTCTTGGACGAACAATTCGAACCTTTTTCGAAGAGCAAAAAGGGTTGCGAGCCAGACCATATGGGAAAACTGCACGAATCAATGGATGCCATGTATGGATTTATCGAAATGCTTCCGCTCCGCAAATTTGACTTCGATTCACGTGGCTGGAAGTGGCAATGGCCGAACTGGTTTAGGCGTCGAACTATCGATCCCGGCGATACGATTCACGAATCTGTAACTGATCGAATGAATGACGATTCAACCTATCGACCGAAAAACGTCAAGCTTTAGATTGCACAAGAAATCATTGAGCCTCGAAAGCTAGAGGCTCGATTAAGGCCTCTTTACCGAATTGGTGCCATTCCTTTCGAAACCTTTTGGCCGAGGTTTTGATATCCAAAAAAATCGCCGCAGTGCATTGCACTTGCGGCGATTCTGTTCTTCTCATTTACGGCCGATAACGTCGGCAGATTACATTCCTTTCTTCAATCGAGCATTGACGGCATCCCAGTCAATAACGCCGAAGTAAGCGTCAATATACTTGGCTCGCGCTGTCTGGAAATCCAAGAAGTAGGCGTGCTCGTAAACGTCGAGTGCCAACACCAAGGTTGAGTTCCAGGCCGGATACGTGTCTTGAGCATCGCCCATAAACGTGAACAGTCGCTCTTCGTCGTGGTCGTACGCCAAATATGCCCAGCCTCTTGCTCCGATGCCGGTAGTCTTCCACTCTTTTTGCCAATTCTCAAAGGAACCGTATGCTTCGTTGATCAAAGTAGCGATGTCGCCCGTTGCTGGACCGCCGTTACCACCAATGGTGTCGAAGTAGACGTTGTGGTTCTTGTATCCGCCGTAGGCGAATGCATAGTTGACCTTAAGGGCGCGAACTTGGCTATAGATTTGATTTGCCTTTGCTGGATCCATTTCTAGTTCGGCAAGAGCTTTTCGAATTTCGTTGGTCTTGTTTGCGTATCCTTGCCAAAGTCCGAGGTGGGCTTTGTGAGTGGCTTCGCTGATGCCATGGGAGGCAGTATTTAGGGCTTTGGCGATGTCTGCATCACCAGGGACATGAACGAGTTTTGGTTCCATTTTCTTTTTCCTTATCGGGCTACCAACTTGACCAAACGAAGTGGACGCAAGTCCTACTGCGGCGGCTGCCGAGACAAAGTCTCTTCGGGTTAATTCGAGTTTTTTTGGTTGCACGGGTTGTTATTTTTTACTACGCGTAAAAAACTTCCTTAATTCTACTTGCCTTCTTGAAAGAAAAGGCGTTATCTATATGTAGGGCAGATTATGAAGGCGTACCTTAGCTCATTAGAGAGAACCCCCAAAACGCTCGTCAACATCGTCGATCAAGTCAAACCAGAAAAGTTCACGGAACAAACCGACCCAGATCGATTCAACCTCGCCGAGATGGTCGCGCACTTAGCCGACTTCGACGACATCTTCCTTGACCGCTTGAGGCTTGCCCACGAGGCACCAGGAGCCACGGTTGAATCATATGACCCTGACGCCCGTGCCAGGGAAAAGCACTACCAAGAAAAGGATATTCACCACGAACTCGACGTCTTCGAGAATAGACGGAGAGACTTGGTTGACTTCCTGAACACCCTAACACCAGACGATTGGAAGAAGCAATTTCATCATCCTGATCTTGGTGATACAACTATCGACGAATATGCGAACATCATCATGGCTCATGATTTGAGTCATCTTGCGCACGCGACGTCGTATATGAAGTAGCTTTTCGCTGATGGTTCGTGATCAGTTATTTTGATATGTAAGGATATTAGCAATATTAGGGATTTTTCTTAACTTTCTTAATTTCCTTACATATTGTATAATGATTGGGTGGACCCAATCCAAAATCCTTATGCGCCGGGAGCAGGTACTCGGCCACCAGAGTTAGCCGGACGCGATGAACTGAGGACGCAGGTACAAACGTGTATCGAGCGACTTAGGATTGGAAATCCAAGCAAAAGCATCTTAATGGTAGGGCTTCGCGGAGTTGGGAAGACTGTCCTCCTGGATCGAATGAGAGACGCTGCCGAGGAGTCTGGCATCCACACTATTCGTATTGAAGCACCGGAAAACAGGTCCCTTCCGGCACTCTTAGCACCTCAACTGAGAATCGCTCTTTTGCGACTTTCGCGAACTGAAAGTGCAAAAGCTCTTGCTATGAGGGGACTGCAAGCCTTGGCTGGATTTGCTAAGGCACTTAAAATCAAGTTTCAGGATATAGAGGTCGGATTTGATGCTGAGCCCGAACCTGGTCTCGCCGACAACGGAGACCTTGAGCATGATCTTCAAGCACTATTTGAAGTGGCGGGAGCCGCAGCGAAGGCAGCAAATACGGTTCTTGTCATATTTATTGATGAACTCCAATATGTAGAGGAAGAGCAATTGGCTTCTCTCATTGTTGCCTTGCATAGAACTGCTCAACGAAACCTTCCGGTGATGATGGTTGGAGCTGGATTGCCGCAACTAAGAGGGCAAATGGGAAGAGCAAAATCGTATGCCGAAAGATTGTTCGATTTTCCAATTGTCGGTCCACTTAGTCACGATGCATCCAAATTGGCAATCGTAAAGCCGGCAGAAGATCGAAACGTTACTTTCGAAGATCGGGCGGTGGAAAAAATAATCGGTCTTACGAAGGGCTATCCATATTTTTTGCAAGAATGAGGTAAGCATGCTTGGGAAGTGGCCGAAAAATCGCCAATAACCGAACTCGATGTTGATTATGCGACACAATTTACGATTGCCGCATTAGACGAGAGCTTCTTTCGGGTTCGATTGGATCGATTGACTCCAATTGAAAAGCGATACTTAAGGGCGATGGCGGAACTAGGACCCGGTCCCCATCGATCGGGCGATGTAGCCGCGACCTTGAACCGCCCGGTTGCATCATTAAGTCCACACCGTTCGCAACTCATTTCAAAAGGCATGATTTGGAGTCCCGGTCATGGCGATACCGCCTTTACGGTTCCGTTGTTTGACGAATTCATGAAGCGGGAGTGGCCAGCAGATGATTGGAAATCCTAAATCTTCGGCAGCGTAATTTCTGATCGCAAAGACTTATCCTTCAGTGATAGTTATGTTCGATTTCCTCTTTTGTTGACTTCGGTCACGAATGTTCAGGGCAACGCTGAAGACTATAGAAATCGTGAAGACAGCACC
>JAYUOQ010000172.1:0-1784 GCA_043760685.1 Armatimonadota bacterium
CTTTCGCAAGACCGTTTTTCGCGCCGTGCTTAAGATGTTTCTTCCCCTTATGCTGATGCTTTTGGTTCTCACAATCCTATTGGAGTTCGCGGCAGGAACTGGCCTTCGAAACTTTGCGATCCTCTATACAGTCGTTCTGTTCTTACTTCTTCCGTTCTTAATTGCTCGATCGTCGTCGAAGCCAAAAGCAATTCTCCAAAACAATAAATTAGTTTTTTCTCGAAAACGATTAATTGAATTTGATGACGAGGGAATGATGATTCGGTTCGACTCAGGAAGCTACTCTTTCACTAAGTGGACTGACTTGGAGGAAGCCAAGTACCAAGATGGTTTGGTGACTTTGCATCTTTCTAAATTGTATGTACACCTAATTCCCGACTCCGCCTGGCCGTCAACTGTCGAACGTGACCAGTTCCTTACCCTGCTTCGATCAAAGGCTCTTCTCAAATAGCTGTAACCTTGTTTCGCAAAATCCTGTAAAATCAATTAATGAAGAAGTCAGCTGCAGTACCCGCAACCTTTTGCGCGTCAGTTGCGGCTCTAATTTTGTCGGGGTGTTCGAGCCCAGTCACCGTCCGGAGATGCGTCGATCCGTCGGGAACCGTTTTGCCGGACACTGCTTGCACCAGCCCAGTTACCGCTTCGACCTATAAAGGTGGACGATACGCTCGGGTTCGAGCAGAAACCGGAACAGTTTGCTTTGATACTTCAACCAACAAGGCTGTCGCTAATTCAATGTGCACTTCGTCAACGGGTTTTATGCCTGGCTTCTTTATGGCTGGGATGCTTTATCGAAGTTCAAGCTGGGGTTACGGCGGTTCGATGAGCGGTGGTCGAATGAGGAACTTCTCATCTGCCCCACCTGCTGGGCACGATATTAAATCGTCGAATGGAAGCACTATTTCACGAGGTGGGTTTGGCAGTAGCAGTAGCTCATCCAGTGGGTCAAGCTTTAGCTAACCGTGCGACGTAATCCAATTGCTTCTCGACCAGATTGGCGGCAAAAAGTCGAGCAAGCTGGACTTGTCTTTCATACCGAGGATGACAAGCAGTATTGGAACGAAAGCGCTTTTTACGAATTCACATCTTCTGAAATCAGCGAGATCGAAAAGGCGACCAATGAGTGTCACCGCATGTGCCTGGAGGCGGTTCAGCACGTTATCGACACGAAATCATATGCCCAATTTGGACTGAACCAGGCGACGGTTGATGCCATCGAGTGGTCATGGGAAGCAGAACCACCAACCCTCTATGGACGATTCGATTTTGTTTACGACGGCAATAGTCCTCCAAAAATGTTGGAATACAACGCCGACACTCCAACAGCTTTGCTCGAGGCTGCTGTCATACAGTGGAAGTGGTTAGAGGAACTCTATCCCGAGAAAGACCAGTTCAATTCAATTTGGGAGGGACTGGTTGAACATTGGAACTGGTTGAAAGCCAATCGAAAAATATTGGGGAGCCAAATCCACTTTGGGCATGGTGACCTTTGGGAAGATGAGCTCACCGTTGCTGTACTTCGCGACACGGCTCAGGAAGCCGGTTTGGCGACACAATCCATCCTGATGCAGGATATCGGTTGGGACGAGCAACGGCGCTGGTTTGTCGACCTCCAGGGGAGTCGGATATGGACAGTCTTCAAGCTTTATCCGTGGGAATGGATGGTAAATGAGCAGTTTGGGCAAAATGCCCTGGCGACCATGAAAGAATGTCAGTGGGTAGAGCCGATATGGAAAATGCTCCTTTCAAACAAAGCACTGCTTGCTGTGCTTTGGGAAATGTTC
>JAYUOQ010000173.1:0-4416 GCA_043760685.1 Armatimonadota bacterium
GCTCCTTTATTTATTGGACCAAGTAACTTGGACTCTAATCCCGCTATTACTCCGTCGTTACCATGAGTAAGGTGATATCTTTCATCGCTTGTTCCAAAAGGTTCAAACTTTGATTGCTTGTTGAATCTCATATAGCTAAGAAAATTCAATGAACTTTGTTGGCTAGTTTCGGTTCCATATTCTGACACGTATGCTTCGTCAAGGACGCTTCGGATAAGAGCATGTCCAGCGCAATGAATGTCAAGGTACGTTTCCAAATCAGTATTGTCAAGATTGATATCGGCTTGGTTTTTCGAATAGAACGATGCCGAACCAGAAATACTTCGCACATCGCCTTGCATGTTAGCAACGACAGCGCGTAGCTCGTCAACGACTTGCGCCTCGGTCCATTGTTGCCCAGCAAAATAAAATCGTTCATCACCAGCTTTTTTAATGACGGACTCCTTTGCAAGCCCAAATTCATTGGCGTACGCAAGCATCATCTTATGGCTTGTATCAATGAATTCACCACCATTCTCACACGCCATTCCGGGGACCAAAGTACGATTGGTAAAGCATCGACCACCAAGCCGATTACTAGCCTCGTATATGGTTGAAGTGTAGCCTTTGAACTGAAGTCTATCTGCACATGATAAACCAGCAAGCCCGCCACCGATGATCGCTATTCTCGGACCCGGTACCTTTCGTAACGCCAAGGCTGCCATTGGTGACAATGCAAATCCGGCAGCTCCGGCCATCGAGAGGAAGCGTCGTCGAGAGTGAGTGGCTTCCTCTCGCCTTTCCAGTCCTTCACTTGTAGAAATATTTTCTCGCTCACAAAATTGGGCTATTTGAATTGATCGACGAAGCTGCTCGAGTAATCGGGAATGACTCATATGACCTTTGCTTAGTTATTCTAATCCTTAGGCTTTCAAAATGTGGAGAAAAACAATGCCAGGTTCATAGAAATACTTTTCTTACCCCTACGGCAGAATGTTTCCTGCTGCCCGGTAGATTTCGTACCAATGAGGTCGAGAAAGGTCAATTTTGCAAGCGTCCACCACTTCTTTGACTCTAACAGGATTGGTTGTTCCAATGACCGACTGCATTTTTGCAGGATGACGTTGTAGCCATGCAATTGCCATTCCGGTCTTGGTAACGCCGTATTCTGCACAAATAGTATCCAAAACCTTGTTCAGCTCAGGGAACTTTGGATTGTCGACAAATACTCCCTCAAAGAACCCAAACTGGAACGGTGACCAGGGTTGAATCGTGATATTCTTCAGTCGGCAATGGTCGAGGATTCCGCCATCGTGGTCAATTGAGTTGACGTGCTTCATGTTTGCGCAAATGCCTTGATCAATTGGGCCGGTATGCATAATGCTCATTTGAAGTTGATTAACATGAAGCTTCATGGGAAGGGAAGCTTGGAGCAGTTCAATTTGGTTTGGAGTCTGGTTGCTAACGCCAAAATGCCGCACCTTACCGCTCGTTTCGAGGGAAGCAAATGCTTCGGCAACTTCCTCCGGTTGTACGAGAGTATCGGGTCGATGCAGGAGGAGAAAATCAAGGTAATCGGTTGAGAGGCGGTTGAGAATTCCGTCAACTGAACTCAAAATATGTTCCTTACTAAAGTCAAAGAATCCTTTTCGAATTCCACACTTGCTTTGAAGGATGAACTTAGATCGGTCAATTCCAAGTCGTTTCACCGACGCCGCAAATACTTCTTCGCACTTTCCTCCACCATAAATGTCGGCATGATCGTAAAAGTCGATGCCTAGGTCGAGAGATGTTGAAATCAGCTCGTCCAGCTTGGAGTTTTCCATGCCGCCAATTCGCATGCAGCCAAGCGAAATTTCTGAAGCCAATATTCCCGAAGTACCAACCTTAACCGTTTTCATGAAGTACGAGTCTACTTAGGTCTTGTCAGGTTTAGCCTTTAGGGGAAATTGTTCTCGGGAATATTCTCCTCCAACCGATTCTTTCAGTTCCTTCAATCGCCTTTTCATTCTCCCTAAAACGCCACTGTAGTTTTTGTCACTCACCAGGTTGTGAACCTCTTGAGGGTCTTTCCAAAGGTCGTGCAAATACTCGTAAACTGGCTTCTGCCCAAAATATCGGGCGTAAACATATCGTTCGTCGCGAACACCTTCCCATTGAGGAATTGTGGGGTCAACGAGCAAATGCTCACAAAAGAAATCGTGCCGCCACGAGGGCTTCTTGCCCCTTACTAATGGAGCCAGGCTCTTACCTTGATACTGTTTCGGAATTTTTACTCCGGCAAATTCCAATATTGTTGGAGCAATATCAATGTTTAGCGCCATCTGAGTTGCCGTCGTTCCTTGACGGCTCGTTGGCAACCGAGGATCAACGATCAGAAGCGGAACTCGCAGTGATTCTTCGTAGTGAATCCATTTTCCCGATAATCCTCGCTCCCCTAAAAAGTAGCCGTTGTCAGACATAAAGACGATAATTGTGTTCTGGTCAAGACCGAGGCGTTTTAGTTCTGCGGTCAACCGACCAATTTCGTGGTCGATACCTGAGATCATTCGGTAGTAGGATCGAACATTCCTTTGAAACTTCTCGGGAGTATCAAATTGCCATTTCCATCGAATTCGATTGATTGCTTCTTGCAGAAACTTTGGCTCGGCGAGAAAGTACTTTTGATCACCTAAAGGGGGAAGGGGAATCGTCGTATCTTCGTAAAGGCCCTCAACCGTCTTTGGCCAAGGATAGAGATTTTCCAGTTCACCGTCTTCCGCGTGAGGGCTGTTGAAACAAATAGAGAGGCAAAATGGCTTTTCCGTCGGTTGTTTGCCCATAAATTCAATGGCTCGATCGGTTGCAATTTGATCAATGTGCCGGATTTCTCCGTTTGCCTGTTTGCGAAGATATGGATAGCCAATTGATGAGAGTAAGTCAAACATTTTTGTTGCTTGACCTTCCTCAAATGAGACGCCAACCTTACCAATGAGGCCCGTCCTGTATCCGGCTTTTCGCAGCATGGCAGGATAACTATTCTCGCAAAGCTGGGTCGAAAGTGGCGGAGTACCAAACGTATATTTGTGGGTTCTTTCGTAGGTGCCCGAAAGAATTGATGCCCTACTCGCTGCGCAAATGGGTGTAGTGACGAAGCTATTGGGGAATCGCACTCCTTTCGCCGCCAATTGGTCCAGATTTGGAGTTTTTAGGATTGGATGCCCGGCGTATCCGAGTGCATCAAACCTCTGATCATCCGTTAAAACGAATAGGAAATTTGGTCTCTGTTCTTGAGCCAAAAGAGGCGCACTCGAAATGACCAAAGTGATTAAAATGAATCCCGTCAATCTCACCATCTTGCTTCAAGTCAGTTTAGTCCAATTGACGAAAGGACGAAGGGATTTCCTCGAAGGCGACCTGTGGTCTGAAATTTGAATGCTCTTCGATAAGGTAACTTTGAGGCAAGGTTCAAATCGAATTATGCACATTGTTGTGCCAAAAGAATCAACAGTTGAGGAAAGCAGAGTCGCTTTAACGCCAGTTGGCGCGAAAGATATTGCTGCGCTCGGTCATACGCTTTCTATTGAATCGGGAGCTGGTGAAGGATCCTTTATTTCTGACAATGCATTTGAGACAAGTGGAGCTTCGATTGGAAGCGACCTTGCTACCGCCGATATTCTCCTGAAAGTCCTTCCCCCGACCGAGGCAGAAATTGCAAAACTTAAGTCCGGAGCGATCACGGTTAGTTTTCTCAACCCATCTTCGAATCCCACCATAATCGAGGCCCTTCGAGCCAAGAACATCACATCATTTGCTATTGACATGATGCCACGTATTTCGAGAGCACAAAGCATGGACGCACTGAGCTCAATGAGTACGATTGCCGGGTACAAGGCTGCGTTGCTGTGCGCATCCCATCTTCCAAAGTTTTTCCCCATGCTGATGACTGCCGCGGGAACCATGCCCGCCGCAAGAGTTCTTGTCATCGGTGCGGGGGTTGCTGGTCTGCAGGCTATCGCAACATGCAGGCGACTTGGAGCGGTTGTCGAAGCATTCGATGTTCGTCCGGCTGTAAAAGAGCAAATTGAATCATTGGGAGGCAAATTTGTTGGTTTATCCCTTCTTAGCGAAGAGGCAGAAGACGTTGGTGGCTATGCGAAAGAAGTTACTGGGGATACTCATTCTCGAGAACTTGAGCTGATTGCTTCACGATTACCAAACGTGGACTGCGTGATCACAACTGCGGTCAGCCCAGGAAAAAGAGCCCCAACTTTAATTACCGATCAAATGATCAAACAAATGCGACCAGGATCTGTGATTGTGGATCTCGCTGCTCCATCGGGCGGAAACTGCGAGTTTACGGTTCCCGGGCAAATAACCCTGTTCGCGGCCGTGAGATCATTCGTGAACTTCGCCTCGAAGTTCTGGATGATGCGGTAAAACTCGAGAGTGGATGAC